>DATFEW010000055.1:0-11463 GCA_035250805.1 Pyrinomonadaceae bacterium | reverse complement strand
TCTTCGATAAAGGAGTGCTCGAAGACGGCGAAGGCCGGGAGATCGATTTCAAAAACTGCATCATTCTACTGACCTCAAATGTCGGTACCGACACGATAATGAAGCTTTGTGCCGACCCGGACACAATGCCCGAGCCGGAAGGCATAGTCGAGGCAATCAAACCTGAACTGAACGCGGCATTCAAGCCCGCACTTCTTGGCCGCCTTGTTACCGTTCCGTACTATCCGATCTCGGACGATATTATGCGTCTGATCATCAAACTCCAGCTTGGCAAGATCAAAAACCGCATATCGGACAATCACGGTGCGCAATTTTCGTACGATGACTCCGTCATAGATACGGTAGCCAAGCGCTGCACTGATGTGGATAGCGGCGCTCGGAATGTTTATAACATTCTGACCGGAACTATGCTGCCGGACATGAGCGGAGAGGTGTTATCGCGCATGGCCAGCGGTGAGGGCATCTCGAAGGTGCACGTATCGGTCGGCGAAAATGAGAATTTCGTTTATCAAATAACCTAAGATGCGTTTGACGCAGGCGGGTTGAGGACGACTGACGTATATGGCGCCAGCTGAAGATAAGTTTACCCAGGACGGCAGGATCCTAAGGCTCTCGACCCCACTGGGAAAGGATTTCCTCCTAATCGACTCCATCGATGGGAACGAATCTATTTCGAACCTATTCAGTTACGAGATCAAGGTTCGACACCAGGAAGAATCCGAGACCGGGCCTCCGACCGTCGTCGATCCGAAAGACATACTGGGAAAAACCGTCGTCGTAGAGTTGGTTCAACGCGACGGAACAACTAAACGGCACTTCCATGGAATGGTAAGCCGGTTTTCTCAGGGAAATCGTGACCAGCGATGGTTTACGTCCTATGCCATGGAGGTCAAACCGAAGCTGTGGATGCTCACGCAGTCGCAGCAGAGCCGTATATTCCAAAATAAAGACGTCAAGCAGATCCTCGAGATCGTTTTGCAGGGTTACGACTTCCAGATACAAACCCAGCGTACATACCAGCCAAAAAACTATTGCGTTCAATATCGTGAATCGGACTTCGATTTTGCCTCCCGCATCATGGAGGAGGAGGGGATCTTTTACTACTTCACGCATACGGCCGATAAGCACGAGATGATCATCGCGGACAATTCCCAATCTCATGTGCCCTGCCCGTCGAAGAGTTCGATCGATTTCGTCGCCGAAAATACTGGTGAATCAGTGACACCTGTTGTGCACAGATGGTCGTTGGATTATCAGCTTCAGACGGCCAAGATCGAATTTCGCGATTATCATTTTCAGCTGCCCGACAAGAAGCTGGAAGCCCCGAGACCGTCGGTTAACAGCAATGGTAACCAAGGCACCGAGTTATACGATTGGCCCGGTGGTTATGCGAAGCGGTTCGATGGGATCGATAAGGGCGGTGGTGAACAGGCCGCCAACCTTCAAAAGGTCTTTCAGGATAGTGTCCAGATCGCTGAAAGTGCGGTCGATGCTCTTGATGTGAGGTACAAAACGTATCGCGGGATAAGCGACTGTGCGTCATTTACCGGCGGACATAAATTCAAGATCGACAAACTTCCTATAAAAGACGACAACCGTGAATACGCCCTGACCTCGCTCATGTTCGGTTACTATCAGAGTCCGGATTATACGTCTACGGGTAACGAACTTGATCGCCCGTTGCAGAATCAATTCGAATGCATCGCGGTGGGAGACGCGAAATTTCCGACTTTCAGGCCGCAGCATGTAACTCCGAAACCTACCGTTTACGGTCCGGTAACCGCCGTCGTGGTCGGCCCGGGAGGAAAAGAGATACACACCGACAAGTTCGGCCGCGTAAAAGTTCAATTTCATTGGGACCGGGAGGGTACAAATGACTCTGGTTCCTCGTGCTGGCTTCGGGTGTGTACGAGCATCGCGGGAAACAAGTGGGGCACGATGTTCATCCCTCGGATCGGCCAGGAGGTACTGGTCGAATTCGAGCACGGCGATCCGGATCAGCCGATCGTAGTGGGTTCTGTATATAACCCGCAAACGATGCCGCATTACGAACTGCCGAAGTACGACACATTGAGCTATATCAAAACGCGCACATCCCCGGACGATGGAAAGGGTTTTAACGAACTTCGTTTTGAGGACAAAGCCGGAAAGGAACAAGTATTTGTTCATTCGCAAAAGCGCATGGACGTGCGCGTCAGGCGCGATTACTACGAAACAAATGGCGGCACCCGACAGGAATCAATAGGCGGCAGTAACGCAAGAACGACCGGCGGGACACTTGACCTTAAGATCAAAGACGCCACGTACATTGGGATCGACGGTAAGCTCCATGAGGCCGCGACGGGCGAAGTCGTAGAAGATTATCAGGGCAGTCATTTTACACTGGTCGGGACTAAGTCTTCGCTCAATGCCCAAAATATCATTGTTGAGGCGTCGACAGAGATCAGCCTCAAGGTAGGCGCGAGCGCTATCGTTATCAAACCGGGCCTAATCACTATCGACGCAGCCCAGGTCCAGATCAACTGCGGCGCTTTCGGCACGGAGACCGGAGATCCCTCGATAGACGATCCACTTGATGCTGGAGGGGCCGATACGGGGGAACCGGGGTACCTTGATCGTCCGCGGACCGGGGGAGGCGGCGGCAGAAATCGTCGTCAGTTGAGATCGCAGCACCATGTTTACCCGCCGCGTCCTGGCGAGAGTGCCCAATTCACAGCGATGCGGAACAGTCTGAACACGTCCGCTGAGGGACGCCACGCACTCGAAGTGTTTGAGCGTAACGGTGTTCAGGTCACGAATAATGCCGGTGCCGGAACGACCTACAGCAATAACACGGTCAACCTTGACCCCAATCGCACCGATTCCCAGGCGGCCGGTTTCGTTCATGAGATGGGCCACGCAGAGGCCGACCACAACGGCACCAGTGCGAACGTCGAAACTCAGGACCGCGACGACTACATCGACACGCAGCTTCGCGAGGATGCGAACGCGGAACGCCGTGCCTATGAAGCCGAAGAGCAAATGAACGCCGCCGGAGGTTCGGAGCAATACAACAGCAGCACGCGCACCGCGTACCAGGACGCGCTCAACGCCGAACGTGACCGGTTGCAGGCGGCCGAACCCGGCATATCTGACGAAGAACTCAACCGGCGGTCGCACGACGCCGCCGAGGCCGCGATACTCGAAGATTATCGTGATGGAAGTATTGCGACGGGCAACACGACCCCCCCACAGTCATACGTTGATTACTGGGGCGACTATTGGGACAGTCAGCATCCAGCCGGCGGCGGAAGCCCCGCCCCGGGCTCAGGCGAGCCGCCTCATCCGCACGATCACTAAGGAGGCCCATAATGACAGACAGGAATGGAGAATTAATATGGGACGGAACATTATCGGCGGCATTGTCGGCTTTATCGTGTTGTTCATTATCGTGTTCATCACGATCGCGTGTCTTGCGGTGGAACCGGACGGTATGGAACCGGGCCGCACGCTCAATGGAGGAGAGGTCCTAATGACAGACTTGACTCGAGAAGAACTTGCTCAGCGAGCCGCTCGCCTTGGGTTTCCCGTTCATACCGATCTCGAAAAGCCGGAAACCCTGGTAGAGCGTGTTCCTACACGCTTCTTCTCGACCGGCGGTATTTATCGTGTCTCCACGCGTCCGCCAGACCGCCCGCGGGTGTACGCTCTTGGCGTCTGGGGCAAGGACGGGATCAAGGTGCTTAACAACGACCCGGAGGGCTTTTTCGAGCTCGCCGCAAACAGCGGTCTGAAACTGGCGACGGGTGATGATTACATCGCTTACGTGACCACGTTTCTTGAGTCCACGCGTGACGTCTTAGGCGGTCCTCAGATTCTGACGAAGATCGAGGAATCCTGGTGGCTCCCGAAGCCCACGCCCGAGGAAGCCCGTAAACGTGATGACGTGATCGCAAAATACAAAGCGGTTGTCGAAGCCCCGAGGCTTTCACGCGAATCGAGCTCGACGGTGGTCGTTTACGTGATCCGCGACCGCGCCCTTGTACGCATGGACGCAAAGGTTGACAGCGATGGACGCATCCAGATCAGTGAAACTGTTCTCGAGCCCGAAATGCCAACGGTGATGTTACGTTAAAATTTTCCGCTACGCGGGAGGAGTAAATAATTATGTTTCCAGCAGCCAGAGTGACCGATCCTTTAACGCACGATATGGTCACACCTTGCGGCACGATCAGCACTGGTTCGCCCAATGTCCAAATAGAGTTGATGCCAGCGGCTTATGTTACTAGCACTGTAGCGTGTACGGGGGTTATCGCGGGTGGAATTGCCCACCCGCCGCCGCCGGCACCGGTCCCGATCATACCGCCCGGCGCCCTCTTTACGCTGATCAACCGTATGCCTGCGGCTCGCTGGGCACCGTCGGGAGATATAGCAGCCTGCGGAGTATTTCTTGGTAATCCGGCACTCATTGCGACGAGAAAAACTTTGATAGGCAAGTGAGAACCGTAGGTTTGGTTGAATGCGAGCATGAATATCGTCGGAGAAAATTGAGAATTTCGCTTATCAAATAATCCGGAATGCGTTTCGAACGCAGATGGGTTGAGGGCGACTGAAGTGTATGGCGCCAGCTGAAGAAAAGTTTACGCAAGACGACCGAGTCTTAAAGCTCACGACGCCGCTGGGAAAGGATTTCCTTCTCATCGACTCGATCGATGGGTCCGAGGCGATCTCGAGCCTTTTCAGCTATCAGGTCAAAGTGCGCCATCAGGAGGACTCTGAAACCAGCCCTCCGACAGTCGTCAAGCCGGAAGATATATTGGGACAGAAGGTGTCGGTAGAGGTAGTTCAACGCGATGGAACTACTAGACGACATTTCCATGGAATTGTAAGCCGGTTTTCTCAGGGAAATCGTGACGAGCGATGGTTTACGTCCTATGCCATGGAGGTCGTACCCCAGCTCTGGCTGCTTACTAAGTCACATCGGAGCCGGATCTTTCAGCATCTTAACGTGAAGGAAATTCTTGAAAAGGTATTGGAAGGGCTGGACTTGAAGCTGCAGCTTCAGCGGACCTACCAGCCGAAAAACTACTGCGTTCAGTACCGGGAATCGGACTTTGATTTTGCGTCTCGCATTATGGAGGAAGAGGGGATCTATTACTACTTCACGCATACGGCGGATTCCCACAAAATGATCATCGCGGACAAGCCGGATTCGCACGTCGATTGTCCGTCCAAGAGTTCTATCGATTTCGTCGCCGAAAATACCGGCGAATCATTGACACCTGTTGTGCACAATTGGGCGTCGGATTATCAGCTTCAGACCGCGAAGATCGAATTTCGCGATTATCATTTTCAACTGCCCGACAAGAAACTGGAGGCCCCGAGGCCGTCGAGTAACACCAACGGTAACAAGGGTACTGAGTTTTATGATTGGCCCGGCGGTTATGCAAAGCGGTTCGATGGGATAGATAAGGGCGGAGGTGACCAGGATGCAAAGCTTCAAAAGGTCTTTGAAGACAGCGCACAGGTCGCTCAAAGTGCGGTCGATGCTCTTGATGTAAGGCACAAAACGTATCGAGGGGTGAGCGACTGTGTGTCATTCACCGCCGGACACAAATTCACGATCGATAAACTTCCGATCAAAGATGATAACCGGGAATACGTTGTGACCTCACTGATGTTTCACGGCGAACAATCGCCAGATTACACGTCTGCTCGTAACGAACTCGATCGCCCGTTGCAGAATCAGTTCGAGTGCATCCACTCTAAATTTCCGCCGTTCCGGCCGCAGCACGTTACTCCCAAGCCGACAGTTTACGGTCCGGAGACGGCGGAGGTGGTCGGACCGGCGGGCGAAGAGATTTTCACAGACAAGTACGGACGCGTGAAGGTACAGTTCCACTGGGACCGGGAAGGCAGAAAAGACGGTGATAGTTCCTGCTGGATCCGCGTCGGAACGCTCTGGGCTGGTAAGCAGTGGGGTGTGATCCATATCCCTCGGATAGGCCAGGAGGTCATCGTTGATTTCATTGGGGGGGATCCGGATCAGCCTATCATTGTCGGTTCGGTTTGGAATCCCCAGACAATGCCGCCATACGAACTCCCTGCTAACAAAACCCAGAGCGGCGTCAAGAGCCGCTCGAGTAAGAGCGGGACACCAGACAATTTCAACGAGTTTCGATTTGAGGATCTAAAGGGCAAGGAAGAGGTCTATCTTCACGCCGAAAAGGACTTCAACATCGTTGTAGAACATGACGAAACCCGTCTCGTCATGCACGACCGGATGAAAACCGTAAATAACGATGAAACCTCCGTGATCAAGCATGACCGGACCGAGACCGTACAAAATGACGAGACCATCGAGATATGGAAAAACCGGACGGAAGCGGTTGGCGAAAATGAAACGATCGACGTTGGCAAGAACCGCACCCACAACGTAGCCGGTGATCAGACCAAATCGGTTGGCAAGAATGACACCCTGACAGTTACGCAGAGCAAGAAAGCAGAGGTCGGCGATAAATATGAACTAATCGTTACCAATGAGATAAATGAATCTTCAAAGAAGATCGTTATTACGGCCGGGGTCGAGCTAATCCTGCAGGGACCGGGCGGCCAGATCAAGATCCATGCCGGCGGCGTAGACATCACCGGGGTCCTCGTTAAGATCAACTAATCCGGGCTCGCAATGCAGTTTGTAATCCAGGAAATCATCGACACGCTGACCGGTTTTCTCGACAGTATCGACCAGCGTGTGATGCTAATCGAATCTCTTGATGAAGAAGCGCCTCTTATACTGAAGTCTTTCGGAATGGTCGAGGAATCGGAGCATGTACCCGACATTTTCCTTTCATTCGGAGACAATTTTGAAGACATCCGTCGCTATGTTGAGTCGATCATCGAGCGCCAGCGCGATCAGATCGAACAGCTTAATGTTGAGCTTGCAAAAGTGGGCCGTAACCCGCTTGAACAGCTTCCGCCGGACGTGTTTCAACGGGACATTCCAGCGTACGACCGGCTTCTTGCTGTAATTCGCCACCACAGAAAAGTGATCGAGCCGGAACGGCAGGTGATCTGGGTTATCTACCCGGTTAACTCCGTCGTGCGGGAGGAGTTTTTTAGGAACCTTATTGCTCCGCTGGCCGAGAGCATAATCGGAAAAGATCCGGAGAATACAAAACTAATTATCCGTGATACACCATCACGCTTGCTTGGTGCGCACCTGGATCCCACCAGAGATCGCCGTGAGATCTTGCATTACAAACCTGAGGCCGACTTTAAATCGGTATTAAAAAAAACGGAAGCGCGCGCAAAAGATAAGGACGCGCCAGTCGAAGAACGCGTGCAGAGCCTTATGCTGACCGCCGGCGTAGATGTTGCCGAAAAGCGTTTTGATGTGGCCTTGGCAAAAAATAGGAAGGTTCTTGAGCACTATCAACGAACAAAACAGCGCCAAAACGAATCTGTGATACACAACAGTATCGGCGATATATATTATCTGCAAGGCCAATTTCCGGAAGCGCAAAAAAGCTATGAAACCGCCGTCACAATTGCAGTCGAAGAAAGGTCGCAGCCGCTTGTTCTCTATCAAAGCATGAACCTGGGGAACGCGTTATTCATGCAGCAAAAGTTTGATGAAGCACTAGTTTATTACGAGTCGGCGGAACAGCTTGCCGAAGCAAACGACATCCTGGTGCAGCAAATACCGGCGATAGAACGGATCGGAGAGACCAAAGCCGCGCAGGACAAGCTTGACGAGGCGATCGAAGTGTTGGAAAGCGGAGCCGACATTTGTCGTGAGGAAAAATACCAGCTTGGGCTCAAACGCCTTCTGGAGCTATTGGCAAATGTCTACGAAAGAAATGGAGACAACGACGAAAAGGAAAGGGTCTTGACGGAGATGAACGAAGCGAGGGCGGAACTTGCGGCGATCGATCCGCACTATGCGGACGCGTAGATAGGTATGAAGAAGAAAGGTTCCATCGTTCGCAAGCAAACAGCGCCGCCCGCTGGTCCGGCGTCCGCTGTAGCCGGATTCGTTGGTGAAGTGATGAGCACCGTCAGGGCGCCGATCGACGCGGCGAATCTCGCGATTGCCCGCGCCACCCTCGGCCTGCTTGAGATCCTTCCCAAGATGCCTGCCGCGCGACTATATTCGGATCTCGTATTTCAGTTCGGGCACTCGCATCCACATCCTCCCACATTCGGCTTTCCGGTCCCAAGTACAGGTCCACTTCTCGCATCCGGCTGCATGAGCGTGCTGATCAACGGGCAGCCGGCCGCTCGGAATGGAGACATGGGCCTTGCAGTTTGGTGCGGCGGATATTTCCCGATCTTTGAACTGATTACCGGATCATCGCATGTATTCATCGGCGGTGCCCGGGCAGCCCGCACGACGATGGACATCACGCTCCACTGCCTGCCCGATCCCCTAGGCGGCAAGTGGGGATTAAACAAGATCGGGATTGCGATGGCTGCGTTTGGCGCAGGAATGTCAGTCGTCGGAGCATTGGCGGCGTCGGAGCAGGAAAACGCTGATCAAAAAGCCGCGGCAAAAGCGAAAGCAGACTCAAGCATGGCAGCCAAATATGCCGACCAGATGGCCGCCGACGGATCGATCTCTAAGCAAGAGGTCGCAGATGCCCAGGCAGATGCAGCTATTGCCGCTGCTGAAGCTGAAAGCGCGGCTGCCAGCGCTGTCGCCGCGGGAGTAGGCGCGGCAACAGCGGCGGCACAGGCTGCTGCGGATATAGCAGCGATTGCCATGGGCCTGCTGATGGGAAAGGACCCGGGCGTTGGGTTTCCGCTCGGAATGGTCATTACCGGTAGCCCGAACGTCCTGATCGGCGGGTTCCCGATGCCAGGCTGGGACTTGATCCTGAAAGGCCTTTTTAAATTGCTGCGTCCGGTAATTCGGCGGATCCAGCTCAAGCTGCCGCAAGGAAAGCTTCGGCGATATCTCTGTAAAGCCACGGGCCACCCGGTTGACGTGGCAGCCGGACGCTTATTCACCTCGTACATAGATTTTGATGTTGACGGCAGGCTGCCCATCGACTTCGAACGATCCTATGACACATCATCGGTGGACTATGAAGGTCCGTTCGGTTGGGGTTGGACACATCCTTTTGATCAACATCTATGGGAAAGCGATCGGTTCAATTGTCTTATTTGGCGTGATCGGGAAGGAAGACAAGTCCGGTTAGATAAGATCGAGGTTGGAGAAAAGTATTTTCAGCCACTCGAACGGGTCTGGTTGACGCGCACCGACAACTCGGTATACGAACTTACCGACCTCAATGACGGACTGACGTACGAATTTGGCGAGACCACTGATGATGTTCGTCCTTACACATCTGAATCAGATGCTCTCCAGCTCTTAGGAATTCGGGACCGAAATGATAACCGCATAGAACTAAAATATAGAGGGAGGTCACTCGTAGAAATTGCCAACGGATCTGGTGTGTACGTGTCACTTCATTACCATGAATTTGCAGGCAGATCGCGCATTGCCGAAATTCGACAGCACCTTCGGAATGGCCGGGATATAAACCTGATCAAGTATGGGTACAACGAGGAAGCCGAACTCGTTTCAGTTGTCGATCGAACTTACGCTCCGTTGACTTACGCGTATGCGGACCACCTTTTGATAAAGGAGACATACCGCAGCGGCTTAAGTTTCTATTTTGAATACGAGGGCGATGGCCCCAAAGCCCGCTGCATCCACACTTGGGGCGACGGCGGGATATATGAACGATCTCTTACTTATGCCCCCAAAGAGCGGATAACCCGAGTAGTGGATGGCCTCGGAGGACAAACCGTATTTCACTATAACGACCTGGACTTTGTGACAAAGATATTCAATGCAGAAGGCGAGGTATATCAGTTCGTATATGGTCCTAGCGGGGAATTGCTCGAAGAGATCGATGAACTCGGTCGTACCATCCGGTATAAATATGACGCGCAATTGAACTGCACCGAAGAAACAGGGCCGGACGGCGCGACGTTTCGAATAGATTATGACGAGTATGGCCACCCGGTAGTGGTAACCGACGAGGTAGACTCCAAATGGCTGCACGAGTTTGACGAAAAAGGCAATATTACCGCGACGATCAACCCGCTGGGAGCAAGGCGCGAATATGAATACAACCGATTTGGTGACATTACTCTGTACCGCGATTCACTAGGAAATGAAAGACTTCTCGAATGGACATCTTCTGGAGAGATCGCGTCGGTCACAAGCCCACTCGGATCCAAAACAATTTATTCGTACAATGAGCGCCAACTTCTGTCCGAAGTAACAGAAGAGTTTACCGGCCTAAGGGTCGCTTATGAATATGATGATGCCGAACGAATAGTACGGCTCTCGGAGATCAACTCACGAGGAATAGCCTTCAAGGTCGAGCGATTCGAATACGATGCCGCGAGTAATCTAACCGCGTATATCGATCCGATGGGCAACAAGACGATCTACACTTACTCGGGCCTGGATAAACTTGCCGCTCGTACGGACGCCACAGGGCATACGCGTCGCTTCAAATATAATCGCGAAGAAAGACTAACGGAAATCATTAATGAACTCGGCGAGAGTTATGTTTTCGAATTCGATCTGGCGTATCGAGTAATCCGGGAGACGGGCTTCGATGGAGTTAAGACTTCGTACAGGTATAACCAAGCAAGCGAACTTGTATATCAGCAGGACGGCCTCGGTCGAGAGACGTTTTATCGGCGCGACGACGCAGGCCGCCTGGCTAACGTCCTGCACAGCGACGGTACGAGAACCGCTTACGTGTACGACGGTGCGGGCCGCATCATAGAAGCTGAGAACCGAAATGGTACGGTCCGGACATCCTACGATGCTGCGTGGCAGATCGTCAGTGAGGAACAGGGCAGCCATTCCGTCCAGTTTGAATACGATGCTGAAGGTCGTCGTACGGCACGTGCGCTTAACGTCGCAGGGTCTGCACCCAGTCGGGTGGAGTACGCCTATGATATTGACGGCGAGCTTTCGCGGATCACATTAGGAGGTCGCTCGATCGCATACGAACGCGATCGAGCCGGACGTCTTACTACACGTCGCACAGCCAACGGGCTGCAGGAACTGTTCGGTTACGACACTAATGGACGGGTGAGCTCGCAGAAGATTTCTGTCAGCTCCGGTGGACGGAACCTTGTAGAACGCGGTTATGACTTCGACGGGTTCGGCAATGTAATTTCTGTCGCAGATTCACTTCGAGGTCCCCGTCGATACCAACATGACGCGGTTGAGCGGCTCAGCAGAGTCGAAAGAGTTATCGCGGGTGACACGCCACAGCTTCCGGACATCGAAAAGGGACGAGGGGCATCGACGCTGCCTGCGGAAAAACGGCTCTGGCAGGCCGATGACCAGGATCAGTTCGGCATGCGACGAGCTTCCGAGGTAGAAGAATTTCGTTATGACGGTGACGGAAACCTTCTCGAGCGGAATAGTAATATACGCGGAAAACGAGA
>DATFEW010000035.1:0-4402 GCA_035250805.1 Pyrinomonadaceae bacterium | reverse complement strand
GGGATCCTTACTAGCGTAGCCTAAACCCTGTAACTCGGCCGACCGATCGAACAAAGCATTGTGCGGAGTAGCGTCAAAGCCACTGGGCGCCTCCTGTTCATGGCGGCGAGTGTCGCTGCAACAAATAAGCGTCTTGCAGGGATCTTCGTGACCGCGGTCATTGTTGGAGTAGATCGCGGGCCCCTCAACTGATGAAGCGTTCGCATAGATAACACCGTGCGAACCCCATTCGGCGAGAAGGAAAACCAGAAACCCCGCCGCAAATAAACCGCGTAGGTTCTTTCTGGAGATCAAATGTAGGCGGATACGTCGCACGACAAGTCCAAGTTTAGCAACCTGCGTTTTCAAGCGCAATAAAACCAGTTGAATGTATTGGGTTTCTCGGATAAACTGTGCGTCGAGTGCCGCATCTTGATAACTAAAGACAACTAAATGAAAAGGCTTCTCCTCCTCCGCCACGCGAAGTCTAGTTGGGATGATCCGAATCTCGCCGATTTTGACCGGCCGCTGAATCCGCGCGGGCTTACGACGGCGCCGTTCATGGGTGAACTGATCGCCCGGCGCGAGCTTCAGCCGGACGAGATAGTCTCATCGCCGGCAAAGCGCGCGATGCAGACCGCACTTCTGATCAAAGAAAGCGCGGGCATCGATGCCGCGCTGCGTTTTGACGAACGGATCTACGAAGCGAGTCCTAAATCGCTACTGCAGGTTTCCTCCGAACTTAGCGATGATCTTGGGTCTGCGATGCTTGTCGGCCACAACCCGGGCTTCGAAGGATTTATCGGCTTTCTAACCGGAAAGGTCGAACCGATGCCTACTGCCGCTCTCGCCGTGATCGATCTCAATATCAAAACCTGGGGGAAGATCAAGGCCGGGTCTGGCTCGGTCAATGCCGTGATCCGCCCAAAAGACGTGTTGAGCGCCGAAAAATAACCCATTTGTTTCTGAAACAATTAACATTTCATTAACAAGTTGTTAAGCCCGCCGTAAGCTTGCCCTGCCTAAACTGTCGCAAATCATTGGGAAATTAAATACAATTCCGATTTTGCGTTGATCCTATGCAGGAAAGCATCTTGATCATTGAGGACGATGCGGATATTGCGGAAAGTCTGCATTATAACTTTCGCCGCGAGGGGTTCCGCACGACCGTTGCCGAATCCGGCGAGAAAGGGCTGCGTCTCGCCCTCGACGAACGAACTACGCCATCACTGATCATCCTCGATCTAATGCTGCCGGGAATGAGCGGCATGGAGCTTTGCCGCCGACTCCGGCGCGAATCTCTCACCGAGCGCACACCGGTAATAATGTTGACCGCGAGAGCTGCCGAAACCGATAAGATCGCGGGACTCGACACCGGTGCGGACGATTACATAGTTAAGCCGTTCTCGGTGAAGGAGGTGATCGCGCGTGTGCGCGCGGTGCTTCGCCGCAGCGAAAAAGAGGCCTCGCCAAAATACCAGGACGCGCGTATATCGGTGGACTTTGACGATGTCCGGCTCACGTGTGACGGCACGGACGTTAAACTCACGCGAAAGGAATTTGCCCTTCTCGAGCACCTCATCAGGAACCTTGGCCGCGTTGCGACCCGTCAGCAATTACTGGACAATGTATGGGGTTACAGCTACTTCGGGGACACGCGTACTCTGGATGTCCACATTCGCCGCCTTCGACAGAAAATGGGTGATTGCGGTGGCTGCATCGAGACCGTCGTTGGTGTCGGATATCGATTTACAGAATTCAAATGATCGCAACTGACACGATTGAGTCGAACTTGCAGCCCGTGCCCGGGGCAGACATAGGGCTTGTCGAAGCGATCATCGGCGCTTCACGTGAATGCGTGCTTCTGATCGACCGAAGGACGAGGGTCGTCGCGGCTAATGTCGCTGCCAGGACGACTTTTGGCCGGGAGGCCGCCGACGTGCTGCAAAGCCGTTTGACCGAGCTTATTCGCGATCCTGAGCTGCATGTCGCGATCCTCAAGGCTCTCGAAAACGGCGTCGCCTCAGAGCTCCAGGTTGAAATAATCGGCGCGGACACAAGGAACTACGACGTTTACGTGTCGGCTGCAAAGATCGGGGGGCAACTGCACGCGATCGCTGCGTTTTACGACATTACACGCCTCGAAAAACTCGAACGTGTTCGGCAGGAGTTTCTCTCGAATATTTCTCACGAGCTCCGTACTCCTTTAACCTCTATCCTTGCTTTTGTTGAAACGCTCGAAGACGGAGCCATCGACGACACCCAAAATAATCGGAAATTTCTCGGCGTGATCCGTCGCAATGCCGAGCGGATGAATGCCCTGATCTCCGACATACTTGAACTTTCACTGATCGAAAGCGGCAGGGTCATGATCGAAAAACGATATATTCACGTCTCCTCGATCGTTGAGGATATTTTTGCCAGTCTGTCCTCAAAGGCCCGGGACCGCAGCGTGACGCTTGAAAATCTTATACCACCGGAAGGGACAGTTTTTGCGGATTCGGCTCGTATAGAGCAAATGCTGACAAACCTGATCGATAATGGCATTAAGTTCAACCGCGCAGGGGGATCGGTGACAGTTGCCTTGAAGCCGATGGATGAGTCGAGCATCCTTACTGTTTCAGATACTGGTGAGGGCATCCTGCCTGACCATCAGACCCGCATTTTCGAGCGATTCTACCGTGCCGACCGAAGCCGCGCGCGCGAAGTTGGTGGAACGGGGCTCGGGCTTTCAATAGTTAAGCATCTCGCCCGGCTTCACGGCGGCGAAGTACGGGTAAGTTCCCGCCTTACTGAGGGTTGCGTTTTTTCAATTGAACTTCCAAATAGATAGCTGTACCCTCAATCCTTTTTTCTTCCAAACGCTTTTTCGGTGTGCTATGCTTCCTTTATATTGGAATCCACGTTCATTCAGGGAAAATGAGCTGTTAGTTCATCCCACCCGCCTCATTTACAGGGAGCCAGAATGGCACTTCGAATCGGGCAAAAGGTCGCGTATCCGAGCCAGGGCATTTGCAGGGTCGAACAGATCCAGCAGAGGGAATTTGGCTCGTCCTCGATGAAATTCTATTCGCTCCGTGTTCTCAATGATAATTCGATAATCTTCGTGCCGCTTGAAAATGCGGACAGCGTCGGGATTCGTCCGATCATCGATTCGATCCAATGCAGAAAACTGATCAATAAACTTTCGGCTGATTTCGAGCCGGTTTCCTGCGAATGGAAAACGCGTTCGAAGTGCTTCGCTGAACAGCTTCAATCCGGCGACGTGTTTGAGGCAGCGGATGTTTTGAAGAAACTCACCTTCCTGAGCCGGGAGAAAAAGCTTTCCTTCCGCGAGCAGAACCTTTTAGAAAAATCGAAATTTCTTATCATTTCGGAGATCACCAACGCTGAACCGGGCGATGAAGATGCTTTGCGTATCGAGATCGAACGTCTTGTCGAGAAAGCGTGTGATCGCCACGCCAGGCTCCAGCCTAAGGTTATGTCGGCCTCCGTCCATTGAATATCTAGTTCTTTGAGTAGCTCGCCCGGACAACCGTTTTGATATTTCCGCGGACGTTAAAATCGCCGGCGATCTCTACCTTCAACGGATCACACGCGGAAACAAAATCCTCAAGGACAACATTGATCACGTGCTCGTGAAATATCTTCACGTTGCGGAAGGAATTGACATAAAGCTTTAGGCTTTTGAGTTCAACGCATCGCTCGTTCGGAACGTATTTCAGCCGGATCGTGCCGAAATCCGGGAAGTCCGAGAAGGGACAGACCGCGGTAAACTCCGGCATTTCAAACTCGATCCAGATCTCACTGCCTGGGAATTCATATGTAAACGTATCGAGCGGAAAAAGGCCCATTTCCGCTCGCGGTGTCGCTCGGATATCAAGTCCCTGCTGATTCTCAGGCTGCGGCTTTGCTTGGTTCGACATACTCCTTTTTCTTCGATGGAAGCTTGCGCGCGACGCTTAGATCGTTCACACCAAGCTCTTTCAACTCCTTCAATAGCCTGATGAGGATGTGGGCCGTCGCCAGCGCGTCTTCAGCGGCGCGATGATGGTTTATCAGCTCGACCGAATAATAATTTGCGACGGTCTTTAATTTATGATTGTCGATCCCGTCGATCACGCCGCGGGCCAACTGCACCGTGCAAAGCGATTGATTTGACAGCCGATACTCCCCGTAAACCTTTGCTATCTCATAATTTAGAAATCCCATATCGAACTGCGAATTATGAGCCACGATCACCGATGTCCCGATGAATTTCATTAGTTCGTCGGCCACCTCGGCGAACTTTGGAGCTTTCCGGACCATTTCGTCGCTAATGCCGGTCAGCATCCCGACAAACCGGGGAATCGGTGTTTGCGGATCAACGAGCGTGTGAAAAGCGTCGTGAATTTCTCCGTCGCGAACGCGGTACGCCCCTATC
>DATFEW010000411.1:0-8990 GCA_035250805.1 Pyrinomonadaceae bacterium | reverse complement strand
GGATCTACGATCAGCTCGGGGGTGGGTTTCATCGATACGCGGTGGATGCGGTCTGGCTTGTGCCGCACTTCGAGAAGATGCTTTATGACAATGCGCAATTGATACGGATCTATTTGCACCTTTTCCAGATCACGAACGACGAGTTTTTTAAACGCATCGCCGTCGAGACGCTCGGGTATGTAAAACGCGAAATGCTTAACGATTCAGGGGGCTTTTACTCGTCGCAGGACGCTGACAGCGATGGAGAGGAAGGAAAGTTTTTTGTATGGACGCCGGAGGAGGTTGCTGAGGTATTAGGAAAGGAAGACGCGGCCGATTTTTGTAGAACGTATGACGTAACCACGGATGGAAACTTTGAAGGCTCGAACATACTAAATCTGAAGAACCCGTCGGCTTACGCAGACGGTTCTGCCTTTGACGCCGCCCGTTCGAAACTATTCGCTGCTCGCGAAGAGCGCGTCAAACCCTTTCGGGACGAAAAGGTGCTTACCGCTTGGAACGGCCTGATGCTCGCTGCATTTGCGGAAGCCGCGGCGGTTTTGAGCAACGACGAATACCTCGAAATCGCGAAACGAAATGCGGATTTCTTATTGACGGAACTGAGAGAGCCGGACCGCCTGCTCCGTACCTGGAAAGACGGCAGAGCGAAGCTGAACGGCTATATCGAAGATTATGCGAACTTGGCAGACGGCTTGATCGAGCTTTATCAGATCTCTTCCATTCAAAGATACCTGGATGAAGCAAAGAGCTTGGCAGACGCGATGATCACAGAGTTCTGGGATGAGGAGAACGGAGGCTTCTTTTTCACCTCGAACGACCACGAGGAGCTCATCGTTCGGAACAAAGACTTTTTCGATAATGCGACGCCGTCCGGGAATTCTGTCGCTGCAGATGTGTTGCTACGGCTTTCCAAATTCTACGGCGAGGAAAAATATGAAGCATTTGCACTCACTGCCCTAAGCCTGGCCTCCGCCCAGATAAGGCGTTTCCCAAGCGGTTTCGGACGCGCCTTGGCGACGTTGGAATTCCATTTGGCAGATGCTAAAGAGGTGGCTATCATTGCTGAACGCGGCAGCGATCTTGAACGCGAGGTCTGGAGCAGCTACCGCCCCTTCAAAGTTGTGGCCGTTGGTACCGGAAACTCCACACTCCCGATACTCAATGACCGCCAACGAGTGAACGGCAGGCCGACAGCATATGTCTGCGAAAATTTCGTTTGCGGCCGGCCGGTCACGAGCGTGGAAGAGCTAAGAGAGGTCATACAATAACGCAAAAAGCACCTGATCGAAACCAGGTGCTTTTTGTTCAAAACTCAAAGCACAAACTATTTGTTGCTTGTGTTCGATTTGTTGGCGTTCGCATTTGCGTTCGCATTCGCAACAGCGGAATTCACAGCATTCACTGCCTGATTTGCGAGGGCGTTAGCCGCGTTCTGGACCTGATTTGCCGCAGTTTGAACCGAGTTCACAACGGCATTTGCGTTTGCTCTTTGCGCATTGTTGACTGTCGGTTCCGGAGCGCAACCAAAGCCAAGGGCGCCTAAAACCAAAAGGGAAGAAAGTGCAATAATTTTTCTCATTTAAATGAATCTCCTGTCTTCTTCAAAGATTAACGTTAACTTCTAAATTGCAGGCTGGATTACCCAACCCAGTTCCTAAACAGAATGTTTCCCGGAACACTCGACAATATAAATATCTCCAGGGGTTTAGTCAACCCCGAAATCTCGAAATTTTGAAAATTATAGAGGTTCCGAAAAGGCCTGATCCGAGGTCACTCGTGAAAAGCGGCAACCCATCAAAAGATCGATTGCCGCCTAAATTCCGTCAGAACGAATTCCGCAAGGTTACGGGGTCCTCGTCGGGCTCGGGGTCCTGTTAGCATTCGCATTTGCGTTCGCCGTATTCGTGGTCCCGGTATTGGTGGTCGCCGGCGTCGTTGCCGGAGTTGAGACCGGTGTCGGTGTCCTGGTGGCATTTGTATTGTTTGCATTGTTCGCAGGTGCAGGACCGCATCCGCCCTGGCAGCCATACGCGACCACAGCAAGTAACAAGATCGAGGAAAGTGCAATTGCTTTTTTCATTTTAGTTTTTGATCTCCTGTCTTCTTCAAAGATTAAATAGCTAACTATTTTTCAAGGTTCGCGTTGTCGCGAAACCGACCAACTTCCAAAAATGTAAAGGGGCAAACGCCAATATAGAAACCGCCGGGCGTTTAGTCAACCAAAAAAGATAAAAAAATCGTTGTTTTCCACGTTTTCTTGTTTTTTTTACGGTTTTTTCGGTAAATTCGCGAAAAATGGGCTCGGACACGCCCAAATCCATATTTTTATTGACTTTTTTGTGCCCAAAACAGTATCGTCGAAATGGGAAACTCCCAGCTTTCCTTTAGTCTTTCACCTCATTAAAACTCACTTTGTTATGTCCCATACCGATCGAACAGGCGGCAGTGCATTTCGATTATTCGCTGTTTTTGGGTTCGCGGCTCCGTTGATCACATTCGCGGTGGCGATCTCCGGTCTTTCCGCCGAAGCTAAAATACTCGTACTTGCGGCCGTGGCGCTCTCGTATGCGGCGTTGGCATTGTGGGTGTACAAAAAACAATCCGTCGCAACCTCCGTTCACAGCCAAGAAGACCCGATGGAGACTCAGCCTGCAGACAGGGTCGATGTCGTGGGTGACAGGCTTGCTGCACTTGATGAGGCCAGCCGTTTCTTTGGTGCCTCGTTGAACAAGGCCGATATGTTTCGGCTTGTTTCTGCGCGGGTCGGCGAAATATTTCCGATCTCCGCAGCGGCGCTCTTTGTGTCCGATAAGACTCGCGACGTATTGATCGTGGCCGCCGCCGACGGCAAAGTATCGCACCTTCTCGAGGACCGGGAATTCGCGTTCGAAAACAGTCTGGCGGGTATGGCATGGCTGAGCGCAGAGACCGAAATTGATCGGAATCTCAGAATGGAACGTACGATGCTAGGCCCCAAGGCCTCGGAGCATTTTGGCTCCGCCGTGGCGCTGCCGTTGATACATGACGGGGCCCCGTTCGCGGTCTTTGAGATCTTTACACGCGAAAAGATCGAGGATCAGCATGCCGCGCTGGAAACCCTCGAAGCCATCCGCACTCGAATTACGCCGTTACTGCTGGGTTCGTTCGCCGTTGATCGCTCGCTGTCTAATGCGCTCACAGACGCCATTACCGAACTTCCTAACGAGCGAGCCCTTTATGTCGTCCTGGAAAATCAGCTTGCCGAATCGATCCGTTCCCATGACGAGCGGCCCCTTAGTGTGGTGGCCATGGACATCCGGAATTTCGACGAAGCCAATCGCCAGTTTGGTCATGCTACCGGCGACCGGATCTTAAAGTTTATTGCGGAGATCGTCCGAAATGAGCTTCGAAAAATGGATTTTCTGGCTCGCTCAACGGGCGATGAGTTCTTGCTCGTACTCCCGACGGCCAGCGAACAGACGGCTGCAAATGTGGTTGAACGGCTGCAGAAAGCCCTCGCCGAAAATGCGTTTTCGATATCAGACGACGACAACATAGCCATCCGCCTCAATTTTGGTACCGCAACTTATTGGAAAGACGGCGACACGCCGCAGCAGCTTGTCCGCCACGCCGTGCAGCGAAAAGCCCAGGCAAAAGCCGAAGATCCGGGCACCGTGGCCTGGTTCCCGAAAGAGTACGTCCATTAGTAAATCGTAAATTGTGATTCGTAAGTCGTAAATCGTAAAGCGTGATTGCCAGATCGGGATTCCGATCTATCGATCAAGGTTCGATTTGCGAATCACAATTTACGATTTACTATTCTTGGATGGCAAAGATCACCTTCTACGGTGGGGTCGGGACCGTTACGGGCTCAAAGTATCTAATTGAACATCGCGATAAGCGCATCCTGGTGGACTGCGGTCTATTTCAGGGACTAAAGGAGCTTCGCGAACGTAATTGGCAACCGCCGCCGTTCGATCCACGATCGCTCGACGCCATTCTCATTACCCATGCTCATATCGACCACACGGGTTACTTGCCAAGGCTTGTAAAGCTCGGCTTCGCGGGGCCGGTGTTCGCGTCGCGTGCGACCAACGATCTGCTTAAGATACTCCTTACCGATTCCGCGCGACTGCAGGAAGAAGATGCCGACTACCGGAACCGCCATCAGTTAACCGTGCACGCTCCCGCCCTGCCGCTGTACGAGGAGTCTGATGCTCGCGATACATTAGAGCTTGTCCGGCCCGTGCCGAACGACGGTACGTCCGTACGTATCTGCGAGGGCATCAAGGCAAGCTTCCTGGTCGCCGGCCACATTATGGGCGCCAGCCTGGTACTCGTAGAACTGGAGAGCGGTAAGGATGACGGTACGGCTCTTCGCTTTTTGTTTTCCGGCGATCTCGGCCACTATGACCAGGCGATCCTGAAAGATCCCGCAAGACCCCCGGCCTGCGATTACTTGATGGTCGAATCGACTTATGGCGACCGTCTGCATGGGGATCTTGATCCCGAAGAGCAGATCGTTCGGATCATTAACGAGGCGGCAAAACGCAATGCGCCCATCCTCATTCCTGCATTCGCAGTGGGCAGGACGCAGGAGATCCTGTACCTGATCCGGGAGCTTGAAGAGCAGAAGCGGATTCCGGTTCTGCCGGTCGCCGTCGATTCGCCTATGGCGGCACAGACCACTCAAGTGTATAACCGTTGGAAAGAAGAGCATGACGCTGAATATGAGGCTCTGCTTGCCGAAAAAAAGCATCCGCTGCGCACGGCTTCGATGACCACCGCGTCCAGCCGTGACGAATCGAAGTCGCTAAATAATATGAAAGGCGCCCGGATCATAATCTCATCGTCTGGAATGTTGAATGGCGGCCGTGTTCTTCACCATGCGCTGCGGGTGCTGCCTGACGAGAACGCGACAGTAATTTTCGCCGGTTACCAGGCGGCGGGCACGACCGGGAGGCTTGTGCAGGATGGCGCACGGGAGGTCAAGATCATGAAGCGATACGTTCCAGTCCGCTGCCATGTTAAGAAGGTCGAGGGCTTTTCGGCACACGCCGACTGGAAGGGCGTATTGCGCTGGCTCGAAGGCTTACCTGTAGCCCCCAAAATGCTCTTTACGACACATGGTGAACCGGTAGCCGCCGACGCAATGGCCGGGCACATCCGCGAACGATTCGGTTGGAAGGTCGTCGTACCTCAATTTGAGCAAACGATAGAATTATAAGAATCGAAGCGAAGCCCTCGCCGCCGTTGACAGGGTTCATCAAATGCTTTTGGGCGATACGGTCTGATGCTGGTTCCGGCGCTCCTGAGCCGGTGCTCCCCGACGGGTGTCCCGAGATCGTATTCAACCTGTCGGACCGATTCCTTCGGATCTACGCCGATGGCTCCCACGAGGCCCAGCCGAGAGCGATCGTTTCGGGGCAGCTGCGATCAAGTATTTCCATTATGCCGACCGGGCGCGTCGACCTTTTCGGTGTCCGGTTCCACCCGAACGGCGCATTTCCGCTATTACGAACGCCGCTGTGCGAACTGACGGACCAGGTTGAGCCGCTCGATTCGTTGATCGGGTCCGATGCAGAAGAGATCGCCGAAATGATCGCGGGAGCATCAGAATTTAGGAGCCGCGGCCAGCTATTTGAACATTTCTTTTTAAGGTCGCTTGACGGCTTTGACAACCGAGTCGATCTCTTGGGTTGGCTTTGTCGCTCTATCACCGACCAGCGAGGCCAGATTTCGGTTTCCGATCTCTGCGAATTTTTCGGGGTCGGTGAGAGAACTCTTGAACGGACTTTTCAGCGTTTTGTAGGTTTGCCGCCTAAGACCTTCGCCCGGATCATAAGATTTCAAAATGTCGTTCGCCGGATCGAAGCCGCGGATACGACAAGCCTTTTGGATACCGCTCTGGACTTCGGCTACTATGACCAATCACACATGATCCGCGAATTTCGTGAGTTTGCCGGCCAGAGCCCCCTTGCATATTTTGAGGAAACTCATAGGATCTCGGAGTTGTTCACTTCAGATCACCTGTCGGATTCTTACAATACTGAAAAGATCCATTAAAGCTAGAATTTCGTCGGCAGCCAAATTTCTAAAAATTCTTTGGAGCGAAATTATATGAAATGGTGTGTGCTTTTGTTCGTATTATCCGTATCTGTCCACGCACAGGACCCAAAGTCGAGCGTTAACGGTTTAAGCTGGATGTCAGGCTGTTGGGAAGTCAACGACGGTAGAAGTGTCACCATCGAAAGGTGGGCAAAGCCGACGGAAAACATAATGATCGGAACGTCACAAACGATCAGGAACGGTAAGACCGTGTCCTTCGAGTTTCTGAGAATCGTAAACAACGGCGAGGGGCTCACCTACGTCGCTTTGCCTTCGGGTGCAAATGAACCCACGCCGTTTCCGTTTCTCAGGATGAGCGAAAAAGAAGTGGTTTTTGAGAATCTCAAACACGACTTTCCGCAGCGGATCATCTATCGTTCCGAAAAGCCCGATGCACTCTTTGCCCGCATTGAAGGACCTGGAAAAGACGGGAGTGTTAAAGGAATGGACATTCCCATGAAGCGGGTGAAATGTGAATAGCCCGGAGCACCCGCTTTAGCGGGCCGCCCAAAGGCGGACTCAAAGCGTTATTCGTATCGCAGACACTCGATCGGATCGAGCTTTGCTGCCTTACGAGCCGGAAGCACGCCGAAGATCAACCCAATGCCGACGGATACTAAGGCTGATGTGATGATCATCCATGCTTCCACCTTTGCGGGGATGGTTGGTATCAGGAGCATAAGCAGATTGCTTATGGCCAACGCAAGTAAGATCCCTATAACCCCTCCGAAAAATGTAAGGGTCATCGCTTCGGCAAGAAACTGGAATACGATCGCCGATCGCGTGGCGCCGATGGCCTTGCGTATCCCGATCTCTTTCGTTCGTTCGGTAACTGAGACGAGCATGATGTTCATCACGCCGATCCCGCCGACGAGCAGGCCGAGACAAGAGATCGCGATCGCCGCCGCACCGACACCGCCGATAATGCCGTCAAACTGTTCAATAAAAGCGTCAGCCGTTTTTAGGTCGAAGTTGTTCGGCTCGCCGTACTTTACTTCCCGCCGTTGACGAAGGACGGCTTCGATCTCCGCCACCGCGTCGTTAAGCTGGCCCCCCTTCGCCTCGATGATCATCAAAAGAAAGTCTCGAAGCGGAGCAACCTTGCGAGAGGTACGATACGGCATAAAGACCTTGCGGTCCTCCTCGTTCTCGCCGAAGAAACCGGCCTTGCGCTTTTCGATCACTCCTACGATCTCCCATGTGTCGCCATTCATCCGGACCACTTTTCCGATCGGCGATTCATCCGGATTCGGGAAAAGTGCTTCCCGCGCGTCCACCCCGATAACAAGAACGTTTCGCCGCTGCTGGTTATCGGCTTCCGTCAGCCAACGCCCCTCCCGGATCGTGAGATTCGAAATGCGGTCGTAATTTGTCGAGACGCCGTCGCAATTTGCCCAGCGATAATTCCGGTCCCCGTACTTCATGTTGTCATCGAAGCTGGGCCCGAAATTTCCGATACCCGGGTTCACCACCGCGATATCTTCGATCGACGTCGTTTGAGCGAACAATGCAGTTACGTCCGTGTCGATCAAAGGCTTTCGGTTCCGCTCGTCCCGATTGTTTGCGCCGCCCATCGAAAGATGAAATGCGTAAATGTTGTTTGTCCCGTAATCCTCGACGATCGAGACAATACTCTGCCGCATCCCCGTAAGTATTGAAGCAACGACGATCGCTGTCACGATTCCGACAACGATCCCAAGGATCGTCAGCACCGAGCGAAATTTGTGCGCGGCGATGCTGTCAAACGCCATTTTCAGGACTTCGATCGGTAATGATGCGGAAACTCTCATTATTCGTAAATCGTGATTCGTAATTCGTAATTCGTTGATCGTCGTCGCCTTTATTTACGATTCACGATTCACGATTTACGATATTAGCTCTGCTGCAATGCCACGATCGGGTCAAGTCTTGCCGCTTTCCACGCCGGATACAGACCCGCGATGATCCCGATGATGCTCGAAACTGCGACGGACAATATAATGTAGCCGACGGTGATCGTCATCGTGATCTCAAGCATCGCGCCCACGCCCTGGGTCGCAATGACAGCCAACAGCAGGCCAAGTATCCCCCCAACGATGCACAGCAGCGCCGACTCTATCAAGAACTGCAAAAGTATTTGTTGCCGGGTTGCCCCGAGTGCTTTTCTCAATCCCACCTCGAACGTCCGCTCGGTAACCGAAACGAGCATGATGTTCATCACAACGATGCCCCCGACGACGAGAATGATCATCGTGATGGGCACGACCACCGCAGCGATCGCGCCCGTAATCTCATCCATCTGCGAATTGAACTGGTCCACGTTGACCAGCCCAAATGTGTCCTCCTCGCTTCCGATCAGCTGCCGCTTATTGCGCAGAAGCATTCGTGCCTCATCGATCGATGCCAGAAAGGTTTCCTTATCCGTTGCCTTCCCGTGGAGCTGCAGTCCGCCGGTCCGAAGCATCATCTGTCCCGCGAGGGTGATCGGAATATAAATATGCCGGTCCTGCGAATCACCAAAAAATGAGCCCCGTTTGTCTTCGACCCCAAGGATGCGCAGGGGAATGCCCCGGACTTTTATCTCACGTCCAACCGCATAGCTGTTCGGAAAGAACTTCTCCTTTACGTCCATCCCGATCACGCAGACGTTCGTCATACGTATCGATTCCTCGTCGGTCATGAAGCGTCCTTCGATGATCGTCTTGTCCTCGATATCGGCCATGTTGGCGGTAATCCCGATGATCCGCACCGATGGCATCTCTATCCCGCCCTGCGTGATATCGGTCCCTGTGTTGATCTGGGCACCGACCTCCGAGCAATTCTGGCAATGCGCTTTTACGTATTCGTATTCTTCCCAGGTGACATCTTTGTTTCGGCGATTGCGGCGTTCAAATTCTTCATCCGACATACGGCCCATGGAGGCC
>DATFEW010000409.1:0-7950 GCA_035250805.1 Pyrinomonadaceae bacterium | reverse complement strand
CGGTTTCGTCGGCTCCGGCGGGTCGTGCACGCAGAAGCGCGGTGAGGCCCAGATGGATCATCTCGGAAACTGGCACGGCTTTCTTTTCTGATTCCGACTGAAGCGCGATCACGATAGCCAAGCCGAGGTCCTTCGATTTCGAATCGTTAGCGTTCGCTCCCGCAATCTTTCCGGCGGCTTCGACAAGGCGGGCGACGACAAAATTTTCACCTGCCGTAGTTCGACGATGGGTAAGCCCGCGAATCCATTGGTCGATTTCTTCCAGGATCACATCAGCAGCCTTCGCTGATTCGACCTCTCCAAGGGCAAATGCCGCCATCGCCCGCCCGCCCACTGTCTGATCTTTTTGCAAAAGCCCAGTCAGTGCCGGGATCGCAGCCTCATTTCCTATCCGCCCCGCTGCCAAAGCGGCACGAATGCGAATTTGCTCATTAGGGCTCTTCAACAGATCCTCGAGCGTTTTGTCATACCGCCGCGAATCTTCGGCCTTTAGGATCGCAATGTGCGTCGTCACTGGGATTTGAGCAGAGGAGGGTAAATAAGCGAATAAAATAAGTGAAATCAAAAAGATGTGCTTCATCATGTTTGTCAAGTGGAAGATCGGTGACGGCATTTCGCAGAGAAGATGCGGGTAAGTTGATGCTGCGGCATATCCTCGAGAAAGCAATGCAACGCGGCTATACGCGGTTAAGTTTGGAAACCGGTCCTATGGCCGCATTCGAACCTGCGCGTAGATTGTACGAATCGCACGGTTTTGTTTACTGCGAACCCTTTGCAGACTATGTCCTGGATCCAAATAGCGTGTTTATGACGAAGGACCTTGTTTAATAGATCAGTTTTCGATTGTTTACCGTATCGATCTTCCATGCCCCGTTTTCTTTGATCAATTTAATGGTCATCCTTCGCACGCCCCAACCGGTAACGCCCTTCTTCGGGGTAAGAGTAAGCCTCACAGTTGAAACGTTTCCTTTCGTCACGGCCGGAGCGGCTGAGACTCCGTTGGCCCAACTCTGTTCATAATCCTGCGCGTCGAGAAAATAATCCGCGCCGTATTCTTCATAGGCCGTTGAATAGAGCCACCTGCCGAGCCGTGCCGACACTTTTTGCAGCATCAGCGGCTTGCTGTCCCGTCTCGGCTCTCGCTCAGCGTTGAGCTCAGTAAGATACCACTTGTAAAAATCCTTTGCTGCTTGTTCGGGTCCGACGGCTTGCGCTGATGTACCTGCATAAGCCAAAAGGATAACAACAGATATTAGAAGACTTTTCATTTAGGAACTTTCCTAGTTGCTAGTGTTAAGGACGGTCTTAAACGCCATCTTGGCAAGCTTCCAGGTGCGGTCCCAGTCGATCTTGCCGTCAGGATCGCGGCCCATCAGTTTGTTGACGAACATTTTACGAAAATCTTTGCCCTCACGTCGGAGCATGAATTCCTTGGCGTAGGGCTTTGCCGTCAGAAAGAAATTAAACTCAGGATCAGTGATGATGCCTATGCCTTCAAGGGTCATAAGGGCTCGCATGATGTATGTAAAGTTTGACGGCAGACGGAACGGATAATCATACATTACATCGGCCAGGTCATAGGTCAATTCCTTAAAATTCACATCTTTCAATTTCAGGTTCAGGTGATATTCGAACATCTTCTCAACCACCGGACGCACGATCTTCGGGTCGGTTCCCGGCTTAAGGAAATCGAGATCAATGAGATCTTGGGCAATACCAGCAGGATCTTTTCCGACGACATGAAAAAACGCATCGATCATCTTCGCCTGGAGTTCGGGCGTTATCCGGCCAACCATCCCGAAATCGAAAAACGCAAGCCGGCCATCGGGCATCACCAGGAGATTTCCCGGATGTGGATCGGCATGAAAGAAGCCATCCTCCAAAAGCTGTTTAAGGTAAGTCTTTATGAGCAAACGATTTACTTTCGCGGGTGATATATTCAGGCGCTCCTGTTCCTCGAGATCTACGACCTTCGTTCCGTGAATGAATTCCATTGTCAGCACTTTGGACGTTGTCGCATCCCAATAGATCGTCGGTACGTGGACGTTGCTCCAGTTTCGAAAACTCTCGCGAAACCTTTCCGCATTTCGGCCTTCGGCGAAGTAATCCATCTCTTCGTGGATCGTCTGATTGAATTCACGGAGCATGCCGGTCCAATCAGCGTTTTCGTTTAACTGAGGAAACCGCTCGGCGAAATTTGCCACCTTTTTTAGGATCTCAAGGTCGCCTTTGACCGTCGCCTCAAGATTGGGCCGCTGCACTTTTACCGCGACCTCTTCGCCGGTATGCAGCCATGCGCGATAGACCTGGCCCAAGGACGCGGCAGCGACCGGGGTGACCTCAAACTCGCGATATACATCCGCTATCTTGCGGCCGAGCTCGGTTTCGATCCGAGCGAACGCGACCTCATTAGCAAATGGCGGCACCTGATCCACCAGCGTACCAAGTTCCGTGACGAACGGCAGCGGAAGAAGATCTGCTCGAGTCCCCATCGACTGGCCTATCTTAATGAATGTCGGCCCGAGATCGATCAATCTGTTCTTGAGCCAGACCGCCTGTTTTTCCTGATTGCGTTCACGGTTCCGTTCGGCCCCGAGATAGAGCCGCCGTACAAAACTCACGAAAATGTGAAAGAACCATTTGCGCACCTGGTACAGCTTCTCACCATAGACCGCCAGCCGCGTTAAGCGGCTCGCCTTGCTCATTCGCATCCGTGCGTGTTTGAGCATCTGCGCACGATGAACTTCGTATTGGTCAAGATAGAGGTAAATTGATAGCTTCGCGATCACGCGCGTCACCTCAAGAATGCGCAAATAACCGCGAAGGCCGGAATATTTTTTCTGAACTTTCGCTTCTTCGGTTACAAGCGAACTTTTCTCAGCGACGAGATCCGCGTCATGTACCGTTTCAATCGGTGCAGAAACCACGGGAACAAGCGTTGCTGACGGCGGCGGTACTTCCAACGCCAATTTATCTTGTGCTTCTAAAGCCTTCATCAACCGTTAACCTTCAATCTCGCCGCATACCCGAGCAGCAGCAAATAGCGTTTTTTTGTCATACACGGCAAACTCCCGCATGCCGTAAATGAAGTCTTCGATGCCGCAGCGGACTCCTGGCTTTGTCTTTTAGTTTATCCCCAAAGAGAATCGCCGGTAATCTTCATAATATCTCCAGCAGCTGCTTTACGCCGCACCGCGAAAAATAGTTCAACGCGCGCCCTGTATCGCGTTCGATCTGTGCCTTTAATTCCTCTATCCCAGTGAATTTACGTTCGTCGCGGATCCAGTGCAGAAAGCGTACACGAATTACGTCACCATATAGCTCGCGATCAAAATCGAATATATGAGATTCGATGGACGGCTCGAAATCCATTCCAAAGGTCGGCCGCACTCCTATATTTGTGATGCTCTTTCGCCATTTGCCGTCCGCAAGCGTGACCGTCGTATAGACCCCGAATTTTGGAATCACCCGATTATGCGGATGAAGATTTGCGGTCGGGAAACCAATAGTATGGCCGCGACGATTGCCGCGTACGATTACGCCTTCGACACCGTACGGTCGCCCGAGCATACGCCGCGCGAGGTTGATACGGCCTTCTGCGAGCAATTCACGGATCTTCGACGAACTCACACGATGGCCGCGCAGCCGGACTTCGGGAACTTCGTCTGCTACAAAGCCGAGGTCCGTGCTCATTTTTTTAAGCAGTTCGATATTGCCGCCGCGATTCTTGCCAAAAGCGAAGCCTTTTCCAAGATAAACTTCCTTAGCATGCAGACGGTCGTGGACGATCGCATACAGGAAATCTTCGGCATGCTGGGACGCGAATTCAGGATCAAACCGAATGACGATCGCCTGCTCGATCCCCAGCAGCTCAAAATTCGCGAGCCGTTGATCTAATGTCTGAAGCAGAGGCGGCGCCGATTCGGGATGCAAAACTGCCCGCGGATGCGGATCGAACGTGATCGCGGTCGCCACAGCATCAACGGCCCGTGCCCGCTCTGTGACAGTACGCATTATCCGCTGATGGCCGAGATGCAGGCCGTCAAAGACACCAAGCGTTAAGACGGTCGGCTTCTGAATATTCGCATTGTCGGTTCCATGGAAGATCTTCATTTGTGTACAAAGGGATTATACCGATTCAACCTCCCAACCATCAGACGCTCAGGGCAAATTATTTCTACTCATCACCGGGGAGTGTATGCCCCTTCGCCCGCTTCATCTCGCACGCACAACTAGCGATTAATTCAAGCCGAACGCTGACTGTGCGCGGAACCGTTGTTGCGCCGCCCAATTTTGTATACTAAATTGTAAATGAAACTAACGTCCTTCTCCCCGGAAATGGACGGCCTTCAAGAATCAATATGAAAGATTACATTACGGGCGGGTTCGCCCTCCTTCTCTTTTGGGTGGGCAGCGTCCACGCCCAACAAGCGTCGCAGCTGCAGGTAGGAACGCCTGTGCGCGCAACGCTGGCCGCGGACGGTGCACTCCGATACGAGTTGAATTTACCGAATAGTCGCTTCGTCGCCGGCCGGGTGGATCAGGACGGGGTGGACGCAACGGTAACGATCACAGGCCCGGCAGGGAAGCGTGTGTTGCGGGCCGCGCGCGTCGGGCGAGGCGGTCCCGAGACATTTGCGTTTGCGACCGAAACGGCGGGCCTGTACGTGATCGAGGTTACGCCGGCGACTGCGGGGAAAGGCGGCCCCGTGCGTGTGCAACTCACGCGTTCCGAACCGGTGGCGACCACACCAGAAGGCAAGGTGGATCAAGCCGCTGCACAGTTGTACAAAGATACTCCGGGAGCGGTTGTAGGAGTGATCAAGGGCGGCCAACTAGTGTTCGTGAAAGGGTATGGCGCCGCGGATCTTACATACGGGATGCCGTTCACCGCGGACACGCCAACCAACATCGGTTCCTCCTCAAAGCAGTTCACCGGGTTCGCCCTCGCCTTGCTGGCCTCGCGCGGCAAGCTCTCTCTGGACGACGATGTGCGAAAGCATATTCCCGAGCTCAAGGACTTCGGAAAGAAGATCACCGTGCGTCATCTTTTGACGCATACAACCGGCTACCGCGAGTTTATCAATACGCTGCTGATAGAAGGACGCCAGGTGTTAGAGGGTGATTATATCGCCCCGGACGAGGCGATCAAGGTGATCAACCGGCAACCGACACTGCAGAACGATCCCGGCGCCGAGTTCAACTACAACAACTCGGCTTTTAGCCTGGCGACCATTGTCATTGAGCGAGTCACTGGCCGCCCATTCGCGGAGTGGATGAGGGACGAGGTCTTCCTTCCGCTCGGCATGACGAAGACGTGGGTGCGCGCCAATCCGGGCCAGATCATACCCGGACGATCGGTCGGGTATATCGCGGGCGACTTCGGTTTTCGCGAAGTGAGGGATCTGCATGGTTCGGCGGGCGCCGGTGGGATCTATACAACACCTGGGGACGTCGCAAAGTGGCTGGGCAATCTGAAAACCGGGAAGCTGGGCGGGCCGGCAGTCATCAAGGAGTTGACTACGTCGTTCGTACTCAACGACGGAAAGCCCTCAAATTACGGTTACGGTGTGTTTATCGATACGAATCGCGGGCTAAAGCGTTGGCAGCACGGCGGAAATGATATTGCGCATAGCTCTACGTTCGTTTACTACCCCGACCTCGATTCCGGTTACGTCGTGTTCAGCAACTACCAGGGCGTTCCCGGGGGTATCGCCAACGTCGTGGCTAACGCCTTCTTTGGTCAACACATGACCGCGCCCGCGCAAGCTGCTCCGACTGCCGGAGGCACGAGCGTCGATGTTCCGGCGGCGACGCTTCGGCGTTATGCCGGCAAGTACGAGATGACGACGCTCGGCGGCATGCTACTGGCGGTTGAACTTCAGGGAAATGAGCTTCGGCTCCAGATCGCGGGTCAGCCCCCGCTTCCGCTGCGAGCGGCCTCCATGACCTCCTTCGAAGTGGTCGGAGCTCCGGCCAAGATCACGTTCAACACAGCAGCAGATGGAGCAGTGGAGGGGATCACGTTTCAGCAGGGCGGAGACCACCCCGGAAGACCGGTCGTTGAGAAACCGTCAGTGGACCTCAACAGCTTCGCAGGGCGCTATTTCAGCGAGGAACTGGAGACATTCTATGATCTGAGTGTTGAGGACGGAAAGCTGGTCATCCGGCACCGTCGCTTCGGACCGGTCGCACTGACGCACACGTCCGGGGACACCTTCTCCGGAACGTTGCCCGTAACACAGGTTGTTTTCAGTCGCGATACGGAAGGCAATGTTACCGGGTTTGAGGCCGGCAACGGGCGGGCACGCGGCATCATCTTTAAGAAAGTCGGCCGCTAGCCACAATCCAGGGGGGTCTTCGCGAAATCGACGTTTGGGGCAACACGGTGTGCCGCGCCGAATCGCCTAAGTATTTCTGGGCCATTATCGCCGACTATCCATGCCTTGCCCTTACACTGATATTTGTATTTTGAATGCACTGCAGCGCTTTGAATTGCTCGATGTCGTGCTACGGTCTGCTGATCGAGCGTCTGAAGAAGCGGCGGGTCGGATTACGGATGAAGCACAGCGCACGGATGCGGATCGAACGTGATGGCGGTCGCCACAGCATCAACGGCCCGTGCCCGCTCTGCGACCGTACGCATTGTCTGCTGATGGCCCAGAGGAGACCATCAAAAACGCCCAATGTGAGTACAGTGGGCTTTTGTATATTAGCGTTTTCAGTGCCGTGGAATATTTTCATATACGTTTGGAGTTCCAACTTAAGTTGGCTCATTCCTCTTATCAGGCCAGCTAAAGCTGGGACTCCAAACTAATCTCCGAGGTGCTTTCCCGGCACCAAATAGTTTCGCACATAATCTGTGACGGCGGCATCGAGGGGCGTGGTTTTCGTGTTGTATCCGGCGGCTCGGAGTCGCGTGAGATCGGCCTGGGTGTGATATTGATATCGGTCACGTAGATTTTCCGGCATGTCGCTGAACTCGACTTTTTTTGGCAGATCTAGGGCTTTGAAGATCGCATCGGCAAGCGAGTTCCACGTATTCATTCGGCCCGAGCCGATATTGAATAGCCCGCCGGTTCCGTTTTCCACAAAGTGCAGCGTCATTTCCACGGCGTCTTTCACGTAAACAAAATCGCGGCCGAATTCGCCGTCGGCATAATCGGGAATGTGACTTTTGAAGAGCCTCAATGTTCCGGTGTCGTTTATCTGGTCGAACGCCTTATTTACCAGCGAACGCATATCGCCCTTGTGATTTTCATTCGGGCCGAAGACGTTGAAATATTTCAGCCCGACGATATTTTCAAACATTCCGTTGCGCGCCGCGTATTGATCGAAAAGATGTTTCGAATAACCGTAGATATTCAGCGGTCGGAGCTTGTCGAGATCAGCCGTACCGTCAATCATTCCAGCCGAACCGTCGCCGTACGTCGCGGCAGAAGACGCGTAAATGAAACGTATATCCTGCTTCAGGGACCAGCGAGCCAGATCTTGCGTGTATTGGTAATTGTTGCGGATCATATAATCCGCATCGGTTTCGGTCGTTGAGGAACAAGCGCCCAGATGAAAGATGGTTTTTGCGTCTTTATAATCGTCCAGGTCGTCAATGAAATCATCGGCGTCGATATAGTCGACAAACTTCAGCGGCGCAAGATTCTTCCACTTATCGGTGTCGTCCGCGCGGTCGACGATCAAAATATCATCCTGGCCAAGTTCATTCAGCCGCCAAACGATCGCACTGCCGATAAACCCGGCCCCGCCAGTTACGATTATTCTCATAATTCTGATTACGTGGTCGGATTAGACACCGGTCCTAAGATCGGGACGGTTTTCGAGCACCACTTTCAACATACGCTCACCATATCGAGCCGCTCCCGTGTCTAGCGGCCGAATAGCATCTCTGAGCTTCCGAACGAAAGTCTCGTCAGCGAGCACGATCATCAGTCTCGA
>DATFEW010000408.1:0-3054 GCA_035250805.1 Pyrinomonadaceae bacterium | reverse complement strand
AATAGCTCCGTCCATCTGTGCCGCACCCGTGATCATGTTCTTTACATAATCCGCGTGGCCCGGGCAGTCGACGTGTGCGTAGTGCCGGTTCGCCGTCTCATACTCAACGTGTGCAGTCGCGATCGTGATACCGCGTGCCTTTTCCTCAGGCGCATTATCAATAGAATCGAACGACCTGAAGTTGATCTTCGGATTGTGCTTCTGCAATACCTTCGTTATCGCTGCCGTCAGTGTCGTCTTCCCGTGATCCACATGACCAATCGTCCCAATGTTCACGTGCGGCTTGCTTCGATCGAATTTCTCTTTGCTCATAGATTCTCCTGATCAATTATTCACAACTTTAAGTACTTGCTGCTCCCTTGACCTTCGCGATGATCTCCTCGGCCACATTCCTTGGTGCCTCGGCGTAACGCTCAAAATGCATCGACGATGTCGCACGCCCCTGGGTTGCTGAGCGAAGATCCGTCGTGTATCCGAACATTTCCGACAGGGGCACAAACGCCGTAACGACAGATACGTTCCCCGGACGCGGCTCCATCTTTTCGATCTGCCCGCGCCGGCGATTCAAGTCACCGTTGACAGCGCCCATATATTCCTCGGGCGTCACCACCTCGATTCGCATTATCGGTTCGAGCAGGACGGGCTTCGCTTTCTTGATCGCATCCTGAAACGCCAGACTTCCCGCAATGTGGAACGAACGCTCGTCCGAGTCAACTTCGTGATACGAACCAAAAAGCAGCTTCGCCTTGATATCGACCAATTCGTAGCCGGCGAGAAATCCACGGCGCATCGCATCGCGAATACCTTCCGAAACCGGTTTGATAAACTGCCGCGGGATCGCGCCGCCCGTGATCTTGTCTTCGAAAACGAAGCCTTCGCCCGGCGCCGGTTCGATCTCGAGCTCAACGTGGCCAAACTGCCCGCGGCCGCCCGACTGCTTCTTGAAGATCTCTTTACCCGGTGCGCTCGCCGTGATCGTTTCGCGGTACGCAACCTGCGGCTTGCCGACGTTCGCTTCGACGCCGAATTCGCGCTTCATTCGATCGACGATGATCTCAAGATGTAGCTCGCCCATTCCGGCGATGATCGTCTGACCTGTTTCGTGATCGCTTGAGACCTGAAATGACGGGTCTTCTTGTGCTAACCGGTTAAGCGCAACGCCCATCTTGTCCTGATCGGCACGCGTTTTCGGTTCGACGGCGACCCGAACGACCGGATCCGGAAACTCCATCGATTCAAGAATGATCTGTTTTGTCTCGTCCGAGATCGTGTCGCCGGTTGTGACGTTTTTCATACCGCCGATAGCAACGATCTCACCTGCCGACGCCGTTTCAAGGTCCTCACGCTTATTCGCGTGCATCAACATCAAACGCCCGACGCGTTCCTTCGAATTCTTAATTGTGTTGTAAACGTAGGAGCCTGAATGGATGGTTCCGGAATAGATGCGGACGAATGCAAGTTGGCCGAGATGCTTGTCGGCCATTAATTTAAAGACGAGGCCCGAAAATGGAGCCTTCGAATCGGGAGGACGCGTATCTGGTTCGTCAGTCTTCGGATTAACGCCCTCGATCGCAGGTACATCCAGCGGCGACGGTAGGAAATCAACAACCGCATCAAGCAAGGTCTGCACGCCTTTGTTCTTGAATGCAGAACCCGTAACAACCGGAACTATCTTCAATTCTGTGGTTCCCTTACGAAGGGCCTTGCGAATTTCCGCTTCCGAAATTTCCTCGCCTTCGAGGAATTTGTGCATCAGGTCGTCATCGATGCTCGAAACTGCCTCTACCAGCTTTTCTCGCCATTCCTTCGCTTTGTCCAAAAGCTCGGCCGGCACATCCACTGTCTCAAACTGGGCGCCCTTGGTCTCGTCGTTCCAGATCAGGCCTTTCATGGCGATCAGGTCAACGACACCTTTTAAATGTTCTTCTTCACCTATGGGAATTTGGAGTGCGACGGCATTAGCGCCGAGACGCGTGAGGATGGATTGAAAACTTCTTTCGAATGAGGCACCTGCCCGGTCGAGCTTATTAATGAAGCAAATACGCGGAACGCCGTATTTATCCGCCTGACGCCATACAGTTTCCGACTGCGGCTCAACGCCCGCGACGCCATCAAATACAGCAACCGCTCCGTCGAGCACTCGGAGAGAACGTTCGACCTCCATCGTGAAATCGACGTGGCCCGGGGTATCAATAATATTGATGCGGTGCTCCTGGCCATTTCGCGTCCAGAAACAGGTCGTTGCGGCCGACGTGATGGTAATGCCGCGTTCCTGCTCCTGCTCCATCCAGTCCATCGTCGCAGTTCCCTCGTGAACTTCGCCGATCTTATGCGAAACACCGGTATAGAACAGCACGCGCTCGGTCGTCGTGGTCTTACCCGCGTCGATGTGGGCCATGATGCCGATGTTTCTGTATTTGTCTAAGCTTATCGCCATTGCTTCGTAAATCGTGATTCGTGATTCGTGATTCGATTTACGATTCACGATTCACGATTCACTAGAATCTATAGTGCGCAAACGCCTTGTTCGCTTCCGCCATGCGGTGCACGTCCTCTTTCTTCTTCATTGCGCCGCCCCGGCCAGACTGTGAATCGAGCAGTTCGCCGACCAGGCGGTCCTGCATGGTCTTTTCGCTGCGTCCGCGAGCATTCGACACGATCCAGCGGATAGCAAGCGTATTCCGGCGATCTCTGGTCACTTCCAGCGGGACCTGATAGGTCGCACCGCCGATACGCCGCGATTTCACTTCCAATGTCGGGGCTACGCTGTCGACGGCCTTCTTGAATATCTTCAACGGCTCCTCGCCCGTTTTTTCGCCGATCTTTTCCATCGCGCCGTAAAAGATCTGCTCGGCGACGGATTTCTTCCCGGCCCACATCATTCCGTTGATGAACTTCGTCACCAGCGTGCTGTTATAGATCGGGTCCGGAAGGATCTCTCTGCGTTCTGCTACTCTTCGTCTTGCCATATCTCTCCAGTTGGCAGTGGCACTTGGCAGACGGCAGTTTCTTCACTGCCTACTGCTGCTGCCTACTGCCTACTTCGCCCCCTTA
>DATFEW010000400.1:0-10195 GCA_035250805.1 Pyrinomonadaceae bacterium | reverse complement strand
CCTTCGTCCAATACCCCGCTTCTGTGCTTTCGGTGAAACCATATAGGCGCCATTTGCCACGTGTGAACCAAGCGCGGGTTGGTTAGATTTTAGCCAATAAGTGCCCAGGGTTTCGCCGCCTTCTTCCGCCACATAAACGTGCTTCTCAGGTGAAAACCAGTACGCGATCATCTCGTCTTCCGGCGTTTGGGGATCGAAGACATACGTATCGCCTCCCGCAATGACGGCTTTGATGATCTGCCAAACGGCAGGTTTGTCGCTCTCGACGGCTTTTCGCACCTCAAGCATAGTTAACGAAAAAGTGTCTAAATCTTCGCTTTCGCTTTAAGATATTTTGCACGTACTATTTCCGTTTCACAATGAGAGGTCTATGGCGAACGATCTGAAGAATATGCACCTTGCGTTTATCGGCTGCGGAGTAATGGGCGAATCGATGGTTGCGGGACTGCTGCGAAAGGAGCTTGTCGAGCGGAACGGTATTTCGGCGAGCCATCCCAGGGAGAATAGACGGAAGGAACTCAAGGAAAAATATGGCATCTCGGTATTCGAGAGCAATGCTGACGCCGCAAAGGCCGTGCTCGATGAGGCGAATTCGGCAGTCATGCTATGTGTAAAACCGCAGCGGCTGTCGAATGTTTTGAATGATCTAAACAGTGTATTGTCTCATGACCAGTTAGTTGTTTCGATAGTTGCCGGCGCAACGATCGACAGCCTGAGTACGGCATTGGGGACGAAGCGGATCGTGCGCGCAATGCCGAACACTCCTTCGCAGATCGGTGCGGGTATTACAGCCTGGACGTGCACCGACGCCGTCGAAGACACCGAACGCGCTCACGTTAAGGAGCTGTTGGCGGCTCTCGGTAAGGAGCTTTTTGTCGAGACCGAAAACATGATCGATATGGCCACTTCCCTCTCGGCTACCGGTCCGACTTACACCTTTATGGTGATGGAAGCACTGACGGACGCAGGCGTGCATCTTGGCTTTTCGAGGGATATGGCCAGGGAACTCGTTCAGGAAACAATGCTTGGTTCAATCCGATTCGCTATGGAATCGCATAAGCATCCCGCCGAGCTCCGCAATATGGTGACCTCGCCCGGCGGCACCAGCGCCGAGGCCATCTACCAAATGGAGAAAGGCACCCTGCGTACAGTGCTTTCAAAAGCTGTGTACGCGGCCTACAAGCGCGCGGTATCGCTCGGTGAGAAAAAATGAACAGCCCTAAGCGCAGACTACTTCTGCGCGGCGGTTCCCATTAAATACCTCTCAAACCAATCCAGATTGCTTTGCATTGCAGCGATCTGCATTTTTGGTTCGTTGGGACCGTGCGGCTGTCTCGGCAGGACGATCATCCGGGTAGGCACGCCCTGACGTTTTAGTGCGTTATAAAGTTGATAGCCCTGTTCGATCGGGACGCGAAGATCGGCCTCACCGTGTTGGATCATTGTCGGCGTCGAAACGCCCTTGATATTGAACATCGCCGAGTGCTTTGCATAGATCTCGGGCTGGTCCCAAAATTCTCCTTCGAAATAATCCGGTAAGAATGAGGGGATGTCCGCTGTCCCGTTGAAGCTCATCATATTCGTTACTGGAGCACCGGCCGACGCCACCTTGAACCGCTTCGTTTTTGTGATGATCATTGACGTCATATAACCGCCGTAGCTCCAGCCCATAACGCCTAAGCGTTCGGGATCGGCAACACCCAGCTTGATCACGTGATCGACGCCACTCATGAGGTCTTCGTAATCCATCCCCGCCCAGTCCCTGATATTCGCGCGCCGAAACTCGGTACCGTAACCGGACGAGCCGCGAGGATTTGGGCGTAAAATAGCGTAGCCTCGTGAAGCAAACGTAGCTAACGGATACGAACCGCGTCCTCCGATGAAGCTTTGATTAAAAACCCCCGCGGGGCCGCCATGAACATTCAGGATCAGTGGCACTTTGGTACCCGCGACATAGCTCGCCGGGTAAGTCAGCAGTCCTTCGATCTCACGGCCGTCCTTGCTTTTCCACTTGATAACTTCGGTCTTGCCCACCGGGATCTTTGCCTGATCTGCGTTCGCCGAAGAGACCTTAACGATACCGTCTCCCGGTTTTTTCAGGACATACACCTCCGGCGGCTGGTTCGTCTTCTGCATAACCATCGCGATCGCAGAATTGTCTTTACTGATCTCGACGCCGTTTATGACCGCATCCTGATAGTCGGCCTGGCGAATCGTTCCCGCAGTTACGTCAGCTTCGTAAAGGGCAGTTCCGGTTCCCTTAGATTCAGTGAACATTATCTTATTGCCATCCGCCGTCCAGGTAACGATGTTCGGTTGGCCGTCATGGGAAAGCGGCATTATCTTTGCCGGCCCGCCGTTCGCGGGGAAAACATGAATGCGCTCGCTACGCGCCCAACGGACGGGAGTTTCGCTGACAACCAGCGCGATCGATTTACCGTCGGGTGAAAACGTCGGCGAACTCTCCGACGTCTGTGTTGCGGCAAACGGAGTCGACCTGGCCGTCGCAACATCAACCATGGCGACATCAGAAGTCGGCCAGTCGTTCGCGATGCTCGTCTTCACGTGGCTATAGACGATCTTTTTGCCATCGGGCGACCAATCGAATCCGCTAACATGCCGATCATCGGCAGTTAGTTTTCGAGGCGGCCGTTTTCCCGCGGCGTCTTTTTCGATCGGAACCACATACAGTCGCGCGTATTTCGGATTTTCATCGATCCAACGAAAATCGTTCCGTCCCTTATCATTCTTTTCTTCGTCGTCCGACTTTGGATCTGTCAACGCGTAAGCGATCGACCTGCTGTCAGGGGCCCAGTCAAAATTGCCCGCAGCCCCCTTGCCGTCCGTAATTTGCTCGGCCTCACCGCCAGCGACCCGCAATACATAGATCTGGTTCCGGTTATCTTTTCGGTTCGATGTGAACGCGATCATCGAACCGTCCGGCGACCATTTGGGATTTGTTGACGATTTCTCTCCGAAAGTGATCTGAAAATTCTGCTTTCCGTCGGTCGAGGCCATCCAGATCTGCGTGACAAATTCACTTTTGTCAGCGGCCATCACCGCTTCGTTGATCGTGTATACAACGCGCGTCTTGTCCGGAGAAATCCGCGGGGTACCAACTGCGCGGGTCTTCACCTGCGTCTCTGGTGTCCAGGAAGCCTGGGCCGCGGTGAGTATCGTCAAAAAAACCACGAGCGAAACTGCGTAGATGTAACGTAATCCTTTCATTTTGAATCGGTCTCCAGATCTTGATATTGAATGCGAGTATTTTGTATCAATTCGCAGAATTTAACAATCACAAATCGGACACTTTCGAAGCTCGAATCGCCATACCATCCGTTCCCGGCTTTCATCGAATACATATTCAGCTGACACTACGGTCCAGCGTCCCAGATACTCCCAGCGGTTCACACTCACTTTGTTAAAAAGTGGGACCGCGTGGCCGGTCGGAATGGCGTTACGCAAAGCTCTATTGGGAGCATCCAGTTTTTGGTTCCCGCGGCGGCCCGATCCCGTGTAGTGGATAACATCCTGCGTCCCGCCGTGAAAGTCGGGGTAACATGGATTGATCTTACCGAAGTCGGTGAGAAGTGAGATCAGCCTTCCATTTTTGTGATAGATACCGTTTCGCGATCGGTGAATACCTGAGACGATGGCCCATGTCACAATGTCGCCGACGCGAAGCTCCACTTCCGAACCAAGTATCATTTCCGTCTATCATATTAGATACTGAAGATCCGCAATAACACCGCTCCTCTCATTCAACAGTAAAGAAAGCTATGATGTGTTGGCATAGCTGCATTACGAAATGCTGAAAAAAGCTCTCAGTCGGATCTGGAAACTTCTATCCCCGCGTATGCGGGCGAGGCTTGTGCGGTCAACTCAAACCTCGTTTACAGTTTCTGTCGCCGCCGTGATCACTAACGAGGAAGGAAAGGTGCTGCTCCTGGATCACGTCCTGCGTCCCGCTTCCGGTTGGGGATATCCGGGAGGCTTTCTGGGCAAAGGTGAGCAGGCTCAAGACGCCATCCGTCGCGAGATCCTTGAAGAGACCGGCATTGAACTCAGGGACCTGAAGCTTTCGAATATTCATACAAGCGGCAACGGGACGCATTTGGAGATCCTCTTTACTGCGCGTCCCGTTGGAGAGCCAGAAGTTCGCAGCCATGAAATCACCGAGCTTGGATGGTTCGGCGCCGACGAGCTTCCTAATGAAATGCCATTGCGGCAGCAGGAGCGAATCCGAAACGCGTTATCCGAGACGTAGATACTTCCGCGAAGTACGCTAACGAACAGTATTCAGAGCACCATCGATGCAAAATCAGAACATCGTAGAGCGTGACATACGAAGGAGGTAGGATATGTTGAAGTTCAGGAGTGTTTTTGCGGTGTCCATCTTGCTGATCCTCGCTTCGGGATCATATGCCCAGAATAAGGAGATCAGGGATGCAGCAAAAACAGCAGACAAGGCTACAAAAGCATTAAACGAGGTAATGGCCATTCCGGCCGATGCGATACCGGAAGCACTGATAAAAAGGGCGCACGCCGTTGCCGTGTTTCCGGACGTTATCAAGGCTGCATTCCTTGTGGGAGGTAGCGGAGGAAAAGGATTGATAACACGTCGCCTCGGCAATAGCTGGAGCGCCCCAGCAATGTTCAATATGGGCGGCGGCAGTTTCGGCGCTCAGATAGGGGCGTCTTCTACTGATTACGTTATGCTGTTCATGACGGAAGACAGTTTGCAAAGCCTTCTACAGGATAAGTTTGAGATAGGCGGCGAGGCGTCGGTCGCAGCCGGACCAGTTGGCCGCACAGCAAAAGCATCAACTGATGCCCAGCTAAAAGCTGCCATCTTGTCTTATTCACGAAGCAAAGGTCTGTTCGCCGGTGTTTCGTTGTCAGGTGCTGTGATAAGCCCGGACAACGACGCCAACCGGGCGTTGTATTCGTTGACCGCTAAGGAGATCCTGACCGGCGCTAACAAAGTGCCCATTGCGTCCATTCCAGCGGCAACAAAAGGCTTCCAAGAGGCCGTCACCAGACACGGCTTGTAAACACTGCAATAAGGGTGTTTAAAGGGCCTTGCCTGAGCAAGGCCTTTTTTGGCACCTACCGGACCGCCTGACGAAATAGACTTGACAATAGGACACTCAACTATTATCATTCTGAAATGCTCATATTGGCAGAGATTGCTTTTTTGTGAGCCGCAATAATACGAACGGAGAAAAAGGATGAGCAAAATCATAGGTATCGATCTTGGAACGACCAATTCGGTTGTAGCGGTAATGGAAGGCGGCGAACCGGTCGTCATTACGAATTCCGAAGGCGGACGAACGACGCCCTCTGTCGTTGCCTTTGCAAAAGATGGCAACCGGTTGGTTGGTCAGGTGGCCAAGCGACAGGCCGTAACCAACCCTGAAAACACGCTCTTCTCGATCAAGCGCTTTATGGGCCGTAAGTTCGACGAAGTTCAGGATGAGATCAAGCAGGTACCCTACAAGGTCGAAAAAGCGCCTAACGGCGACGTGCGCATCACAGCTGACGGGAAGCAATATAGCCCTCCCGAGATCGCTGCAATGGTGCTTCAAAAATTGAAGCAGTCAGCAGAGGACTACTTGGGTGCAAAGGTTGAAAAAGCCGTTATAACTGTGCCGGCGTATTTCAACGACGCACAGCGCCAGGCGACAAAGGACGCGGGCAAGATCGCGGGCCTCGACGTTCAGCGTATCGTCAATGAGCCGACTGCCGCAGCACTGGCATACGGACTGGACAAGAAAAAGGATGAGACCATTGCCGTGTTCGATTTCGGCGGCGGTACGTTCGATATCTCTATTCTCGAGGTCGGCGAAGGGGTCGTTGAAGTTAAATCTACCAATGGTGACACCCACCTTGGGGGTGACGACATTGACGAGGAACTGATCCAATGGATCATCGACGAGTTCAAGAAGGATCAGGGAATTGACCTCCACAACGACAAGATGGCTCTTCAGCGTTTGAAGGAAGCCGCAGAAAAAGCGAAGGTCGAGCTGTCATCGGCGATGGAAACTGAAATCAACCTGCCGTTCATCACGGCGGATGCGTCGGGACCTAAACATCTCGTTACGAAGCTCACCAGGGCTAAGTTTGAGCAGCTCGCGGAACCTATCCTGAAAAAGCTCATGCCGCCGGTTGAACAGGCGATCAAGGACGCCGGAATTTCAGCAAAAGATATTGAAGAGATCGTCCTTGTCGGCGGATCGACGCGTATCCCGAAGGTCCAGGAAATGGTTAAAGGGTTCTTCGGAAAGGAAGCAAATAAATCGGTGAACCCTGATGAAGTTGTGGCTTTGGGGGCGGCGGTTCAGGCAGGAGTACTCGGTGGCGAAAAGACCGACATACTGCTTCTCGACGTCACGCCTCTGTCACTCGGTATTGAAACGCTCGGTGGTGTTGCAACGCCAATGATCCAGAAGAACACGACAATACCGACACGTAAATCGGAGATCTTTTCAACGGCATCGGATAACCAAACGTCGGTCGAGGTGCATGTGCTTCAGGGCGAACGTCCGATGGCTTCTGACAATAAGACGCTTGGAAAGTTCCACCTTGTCGGCATTCCGCCCGCACCGCGGGGCGTACCGCAGATCGAAGTGACGTTTGATATTGATGCGAACGGTATCGTGAATGTTTCCGCCAAGGACGTTGGCACTGGCCGTGAGCAGAAGATAACGATCACGGCGTCATCTGGGCTGTCAAAAGAAGAGATCGATAAGATGATGAAGGATGCCGAGGCTCACGCCGGAGAGGACGAGAAGAAGAAAGCAACCATTGAAGCCCGCAATCGGCTTGACGGCTTGGTTTACAGCGTCGAAAAATCGTTCAGCGAGAACAAGGAAAAGCTCGACTCGGCCGCGAGTGGCGACATCGAGTCGGCGATCGCAGACTCGAAAACCGCCCTTGCCGGTGAAGATGTCGACGCAATGAACAACGCATTCGAAAAACTGCAGACTGCATCGCACAAGCTGGCTGAAGTCCTTTACAGCCAGGCTGGAGCGGCTTCTGCTGAAGGCGGTCCGACCGAAGAACAAGCATCGTCGGCCTCGGCCGGTGCAGAAGGTGACGGAGGGGGATCTTCATCTGATGACAATGTGATCGACGCGGAATACGTCGATGTCGAAGACGAAAAGAAGTAAAGGCCAGGCAATGAGGAGGGGCGAGAGACAAGCTAAATTCGAGTTTGCCTCTCGCCTTTCGTCTTCTAGACTTGTGCCGTACTCACGATGGCAAAGAAAGACTATTACCAGGTTCTGGGTGTAAAGAAGGATGCTAAGGCGGACGAGATAAAGAAATCGTACCGGCGTTTGGCACGCAAATTCCATCCGGACGTAAACCCGAACGACAAGTCCTCGGAAGAGAAATTCAAGGAAGTTCAGGAAGCCTACGATGTACTTTCCGATGAAAAGAAACGCAAGGTCTTCGACCGATTCGGACACTACAACGACAACCTGGATCCGGATTCGCCGTTCGCTTCGGGAGCCGGCGCCGGGGCGGGCCAGGGCGGATTCGATTTTTCGGGATTTCAGTGGGACACGACATCGGCCGGAGCGCCGGGAGGTTCCAGTTTCCGCGATATCTTCTCCGATCTCTTTGGCGGCAGCGGTACAGGTGCAAGGCCAGCTCCGGAGCCTCCGCGTGCGATGCCCAAAAAGGGCCGTGATATAGAGATACCCCTTGCAATGAGTTTTGAAGAGGCATTCAGCGGTCTGACGACGAACATCACCGTCAACCGCAGTGAACAATGCTCACGATGCCAGGGCGCGGGCGATACGGGGGGCCCTGTCGTGCAGTGCACGACGTGTAAGGGCACCGGCCAGGTGCTGAAGACTGGAGGGCGGCTTCAATTCTCTCAAGACTGTGCGGACTGCGGCGGGACCGGACGACGGCGTACACCTTGCTCGCTTTGCAATGGAAAAGGCGTTACCCCGAAGACTGAGCAGGTGAAGATCCGGATCCCTGCAGGTGTCGATACAGGATCGCGGGTTCGAATCCCTAAAAAAGGACATGGGGGGCGGCTGGGTGCAGAGCCGGGCGACCTTTATATTCTGACGAACATCGGCAACCATCTTTTCTTAACTCGAAAAGGCGATAACGTCTATGTGACGGTGCCGATAAGTGTGCCGGAGGCGGCACTGGGAGCAAAGATCGAAGTACCGACCGTGGAAGGCAAGGCGCAATTGAAGATCCCGCTGGGAACTGAAAGCGGACAGAAGTTTCGTTTACGCGAACGCGGATTCCCGTCGTTGAGAAATCCTAAACTTCGCGGCGACCAGTTTGTCGAGGTAAAGATCACGTTGCCCCGCGTAATTTCAGAGGAAACCAAAGAACTGCTCCGGCAATTTGAGAAGCTAAACGCGGAAAATCCGCGCAGGGCAATGGGATTGGAATGAAGAAGCGAGTCAAAACCTACACCATCAGTGCGGTTGCTGAGCTTTACGACATTCACCCGCAAACGCTGAGGCTTTATGAGCGCGAGGGCTTGTTGAAGCCTTCTCGGTCGGTGGGCAACACGCGTCTTTATGAAGACAGCGATCTGGAGCGTCTGGAGATAATCCTGTCTCTGACCCGTGACCTCGGCGTGAACCTTGCCGGTGTTGAGATCATCCTGAACATGCGTGAAAAGATGGACGCGATGCAGCGTGAATTCGAACGCTTTTTCGATTATATAAAAAACCACGCAAGCGAGATCGGCCGTGGTGAAGGCTCGGAACCCTCCGATGCTCTCGTCCCCGTCTCCCGGGTTCGACGCACGCAATTTCAACAGATCGTAGTAGACGACGAGTAGGACGAGTTGCTCATCCGGGGCCCACTTTACAAATTACTTCCCTTAATTCACAATACGGCCGTTCCACATCCTTATAAAGATCAACTTTAGGAGTTTCGAAAATGATTTTTTCGTTTGGAAGATTTGCGTTTTCCACTCTTTCTCTGTTCATTATTGCCGTTGCATTTACGGTTAATTCCCAGGATCTTGACGACGTTACTATTAGCGGCCGGATTTCTGATACGAATGGCCTCTCGATCATCGGTGCAACCGTAAGAGCAACGGAGGTCGCTTCGGGAACAGAACGTACGGTTACATCAAACGAAGAGGGACGCTATCGTTTCATCGAGCTTAAGCCCGGCACATACAAGATCAAGGCATCTTCGAAAGGTTTTGGTGCAAAAGAGCGTATCGGCCTCACCGCCGTCTCCGGCCAGAACCTTCAACTCGATTTCAGCCTCGCACCGGCCGACGTGCAGGCTGAAGCGACGGTGACCGTTTCGGAAGCAGATGCCCCGGTCGTCGATATCACTCGTACTATAGTCGGGGGCACGGTCACTCAGCGTGAGATCGAGGAGATACCTATCAACACACGGAACCCGCTCGACCTGGTTCTCACGCTTGGCGGAACTTCCGAAGAGCAGCTTTCGACGAGCGGTTTGGCCGAAGACCGATTTCAAAATCCGGCAACGGCTCCTCTCGAGCAGGGCAACTTTTCACTTTCAGGCGGTGTAGCGTATTCGAATAACATCACTATCGACGGTCTGGATAACAATGACGACCGATCTTCTCGGGACAGGTTTCAGCCCTCGCTTGAATCCATCGATGAGGTCCAGGTGATATCGAATCAGTTTTCTGCGGAATACGGCCGTGCTTCGGGCGGACGGGTGAACCTGCGCACCCGGGCAGGCGGAAACACTTTTCGCGGACGATTGTTCATGTTCTTTCGCGACGACAACCTCAATGCAAACACCTGGTACAACAACAGCCGTAACATTGCTCGAACTCCGCTGACCGAATACAATCCTGGATTTACATTTAGCGGCCCGGTGATACTCCCCTTCGGCGAACCCGGCCCATTCTACGATGGCCGAAAGAAGACTTTCTTCTCGGTCGCATATGAATACCTAAACGTTCAAGACACCACGTTTATCGACACTTTCGTACCTGTCGGATCCAATCCGCGGTTTCCGTTGCCCGGTTCGAATGCACCTTGTCCGGTAGCGATTTGTAACGATACGATGAGCAGTCCGCCGACCCCGATCTTACCGTTTCAACAGCTTGTATCTACTCCGAATCTAAATCATAGTTTCACAGCCAGAGTCGATCACAACTTCAACGAAAACAATACGCTCACGCTCGGGTTTCAGTTGGGAAGACGTCACAACCAGCGAA
>DATFEW010000389.1:0-5060 GCA_035250805.1 Pyrinomonadaceae bacterium | reverse complement strand
TCTTCTATGAGATTCTTTGCGTCTCGTCAAAAAGAACATTTTTGTGGCAATCATAACAGATTCACGAACGGAATGGCGGCCAGATGGCGTCAAAAAACCTACTTTTTGTGAAAAACCTCTTTTCATGGGTGCCATGACGGCTTATTGGAGGCGCAAGATAAAAAACATGGGGAGGAAAAGATCGTGAACAGTCGTATTTTCAGTAGCCGCGCCGTCCTTGCGGCCGCTTCGCTCGTCGCCCTGTCCATCAGTACCGCCAGTTATGCCCAATCGGCGGAAGGCCAAGGGGAGGCCGCGACGGGCGCGCCGCAAGAGGAAGCTGGCATCGCGGACATCGTTGTGACCGCACAGAAGCGTTCAGAACGATTGCAGGATGTCCCGGTCTCCGTTGCTGCGATCTCACCATCGACACTGGAGAAGACCGGGGTTCAAACGACCGACTCGCTGTCGAGCCTGGTTCCTGGCCTCGTCATCAACAATTCGCCCACCGCGTTTCGTCCCTTCCTGCGGGGTGTCGGCACGGCCGCAGCTGCTGCCGGCAACGAAAATTCGGTCTCGACCTATATCGACAACATCTATCTGACTTCGATGAATGCGGGGCTGCTGAACCTTGCAAGCATCGAATCCATCGAAGTTCTGAAGGGGCCTCAGGGAACGCTCTTTGGCCGCAACGCAACCGGCGGCGTTATCAATATCAAGACTCTGGATCCTTCGCACACGTTCAGTGGCAAGGCGAACATCAGCTACGGAAACTTTCAGACGATCACGGCCTCCGGCTATGTGACCGGGGGATTGACGGACACGATCGCCGCAGATCTGGCCGTCTACTATCGCGATCAGTCGAAGGGATACGGAACGAATATTCAGACGGGCAACGATATCAATAAGGGTCACCAGTTTACGATCCGTTCCAAGATCCAGTTCACGCCGACGGATGTCGACACCTTCACGCTCTCGGCCGATTATACGGAGAATAGAGATTCCGGACCGGTATTCCGTCCACTTCCGGGAACCGTCGTCGCTTATGGGCTCCCGGACGCCACCCATCCGCTTCCGTTCGGCGCTCCCTATGTGTTTCGCGGCAACAGCACATGGGATATCGACATGGCCTCGGATCCCTTCGGCAAGTCCTGGTTCGCCGGCGGCAGCCTGATCTACGTCCATGAAATGCCCTGGGCGACCCTCAGCAGTTTTACGGCCTACCGGAAGGATCATGTACGCTACGGCTGGAACAGCATTCCGATCCCGACAAACGCCGCTCGCGCAACGATAAGTCAACCCGAGGAACAATTTTCGCAGGAATTGCAGCTGAGCTCGCCCAGCGGAAGCACGGTGAAATGGATTGCAGGCTTTTACTATCTTGACGCCGCAGTGAAGTTCGCTCCGTTCAACATCACCGGGCTAACGCTTGCGCCGATCCAGCAAAGCTTCTTCATGAAGCAGACGATCAAGACCCCTGCCTTCTATGGGCAGGTTACCGCCCCAATTGAAGCGCTAGGCGACACGAACGTCACGGCAGGCCTCCGCTACACCATCGACAAGCGTGCGATCGTAGGCGAGATCGATATCACCCCGCAAGCGAACCCGAATGCTTCCCCGACCGTCGTCAATCCGACGGATGCCAGCAAAACATTCAAGACGTTCACCTGGCGCTTGGGTTTGGATCATCACTTCTCGCGTGACAACATGGTCTACCTGACCTACAATCGCGGTTTCAAGGCAGGAAGCTATAACAGCATTCCGCCCGGCGGACCGAATGCGCAGGCGACGGAGCCTGAATATCTCGATGCTTACGAGATAGGGTCGAAGAATACTATCTTCGATGGTGCGGCCACGCTCAACATCTCCGCCTTCTATTATAAATACCGGAACCTTCAGGTTACGATCTTCAATAATACGGCTGCGATCACGGTTAATGCCGCATCGGCGACGATCAAGGGAATCGATGTCGATTTCAATGCGCAGGTTTCCCGCAACCTTCGGATCAATTTCGGCGCCGAGCTTCTTGATCCGAAATTTACAGATTATCCGAACGGTCCGATTTTGACGCCTCTATCGTTAGCGCAGGGGGGAGGCGTGATGCGAACCTTCGGCGATCTTTCCGGCAATCGTCTTCCCTATGCCTCAAAGACGGTGATCAACGGCGGCATCTTCTACGAACTCCCGACCTCTGTCGGCGATTTCGATGCCAATCTGAACGTCACCTACAATAGCGGCTTCACGTTCGAGCCCAGCGAAGCGGCAAAGCAGAAGGCATTTGCCGATGTCGCCGCGACTTTTGGATGGACGCTGAGCAACGGAACGACCCGAATCTCGGTCTTCGGCCGCAATCTGGCGAACGAAAAAGTCGTCCGCACCTACGCCGGCGGGGCAAATCCCGGGGGTTATATCGAAGCGCAGTATCGCGATCCGCGCACCTATGGCGTCGCAATCTCGCAGAAGTTCTAATCGAGCCACGCGGAGAACGTGGGTGACGTAAACATATAAAATCTGGGAGTTGACGATGGGCAAGATGAATCTGGATACGCATGTCTCGCTGCCGCTCATGGCGTTCGGCCTGGGAGCGATGTTGCTCGCCTCTCCGGCATCAGCGCAATCGGCAGAGGCCGGCGCGCAGGACCAGGAGACCAGCACGAACGACGCCGGTGTCGCGGATATCGTGGTGACTGCGCAGCGACGTTCTGAATCGGTGCAGAACGTTCCGATCGCAGTTTCGGCGTTCAATGAAGAGCAGATCGCGCGCAGCGGCCTCGCCTCGAGTGCCGATCTCCCCACGGTAATTCCGGGACTGACGGTGAGCGCCGGCGCGGGCGGTGCCCGTTCGCCGTTTACGCTGCGAGGCGTGGGGAATTCGGGATACAGCACATCGCCCTCAGTGCTGACCTTTATCGACGGTGTCTATCAACCGTTCGACGGAAGGGGTCTGGATTTCAGCAATATCCAGAGCATTGAAGTGATCAAGGGACCGCAGGGCACCCTCTTCGGCCGCAACGCGACCGGAGGTGTCATCCAGATCACGACGAGGAACCCGCTCGATTGGCAGGGCCTAGATGCGGAGGTCGGATACGCCAATTACGACACGCTTTCGGGCAAGGCATATGGGTCTGCCAAGCTTGCAGACGGGGTGGGCTTCGACCTTTCGGGCTTTTATTCCAATCAGATGGACGGTTGGGGAACCAACGTCGGAACCGGGAATGATGTCTACAAGAGCAAGCGGCTCGGTCTGCGGGGAAAACTTGTAGCCGAACTCGGCGATGACTTTACCGCCACCCTCACCGGCGATTACAGTTATCGCCGTGGACAAGACGGCATCGGGGTTTCGATCCCCGCGCCGAACGGCGTCTTGTTCAATTCGGTCACGGGCACAACCTTCACTCTGCCATCGCCTTATGACATCAGCTCGGAGTTCGATCCGGGGTATAGCTCGCGCGAAGGGGGCGCGGCGCTCACGCTGTCCAAGGAAGCCGGCGGGGTAAAAATTCAGAGTATTTCATCCTACCGAAAGGCCCGTGAGAATATCAGTCCGGACTTCGACGGAACCTCTTTCAACGCAATCCAGCTTTTGAGAGAAGACCGACGGACGGCTTTCACGCAGGAGCTTCAGGCTAGCGGCGAGCACGGCAAACTGAACTGGGTGGCCGGGCTCTATTATTATTACGCAAAGAGCGACATCGATGGTCCGCGGTTCTCGGGGCTCTTTTTCCCCGGCGGATTTGCCATCTCGTCGGTTGATACAACCAACGCCTACGCTGCCTACGCCCAGGGAACCTTTGAAATTCTTCCCGAGACAAATTTGACGCTCGGGGCACGCTACACGATCGAGAAACGCGATATCACCGGTCAAACTGCTGCCGGCGGCGCCGTCATCCCGGGATCTCAGGGAACGGAGAAGGCAACCTTCAAAAAGCCGAATTACCGTGTCGCGCTCGATCACCGGTTCTCTTCGAATTTGCTGATGTATGCCTCATGGACACGTGGCTTCAACGCCGGATTTTTCAATCAGATCGCATTTGGCGGTTTCACTGAAGCAGCGAATCCGCTTGTTAAACCCGAGGAAATTGATGCCTATGAAGTCGGCCTGAAAAGTGATCTTCTGGATCGCCGGCTGCGCTTGAACCTGTCTGCTTTCCTGTATGATTATTCCAATCTGCAACAGCAGGTCTTTAGCCCGGGAGGCATTATTTCGCTCAACGCCGCTTCGGCACGAATTAAGGGCGTGGACCTGGATATCGTCGCGCGCCCGCTGCCGGAGCTGACTTTGAATTTCTCCGCCAATTATCTCGATGCGAAATACCTGTCCTATCCTCTGGCTCCCAATTACAGCATCCTTCCCAACGGAGCATTTGTGGCGGTCGGGGCGCAGGAAGCAAAAGGTAACGATATTGTCGGCGCTCCCGACTTCGGTCTGCAGGCCAGTGCAACCCACACGCTGCAAACGTCGGTTGGGTCCTTCGACAGCACGGTCAACGTCAATTACCAGGCGAAGCAGTATAGCGATCCGCAGAATAAGTTCATTCTGCCCGGCCGCACGCTGATCGGCTTTTCGGAGCGTTGGACTTCAGGCGACGAGAAGACAAGCATCACCTTGTGGGTCAAGAATCTGACCAACCGCAAATATGATGCCTCGATCACGATCTTGGAGCCGGTCGGAGCTTTTGGCAATCCGGGGGCGCCCCGAACCTACGGCATTACCATTGGACGGAAGTTCGATTGATACCGGATCATCATCGAGGTCCCGATGTCTCGGGCCCTCGATGATCCGGTCGACTTTCACAAAAGGACAGAGCGAAAAGTGGATCAGAATCCGCATATTCTCGTAGCAGGCGCTGGTATCGGCGGCCTGGCACTGGCTCTTGCGTTGTTGCGCAAGGGGATCGATGCGACGGTCTTCGAGCAGGCACCGGAACTGAAGCCTTTGGGCGCCGGCCTCCAGATATCGCCCAATGGCACGCGAGTGCTGCAGGACCTCGAAATGAGCCAGGCTCTGGAGGGATCCTACTGCGAGACGGGAAGCAGGGAAGTCCGGTTGTGGAACACTGGTCAGACGTGGCCCTTGTTTG
>DATFEW010000377.1:0-10155 GCA_035250805.1 Pyrinomonadaceae bacterium | reverse complement strand
AATAGGTAGGATACGGTACGAACCTCCTTTAAAGCCTCCTGACAGAGAGACTCACTTTCAATCAAAAGTGACAGCGCATCCTTTTGATCCGGTTTTAAGATCGGTTTTATCCGCGAGAGCCCGATATTCAGAGCGGCGAGGTTCTGAGCTGTTTCGTCATGAAGTTCCCTTGCCAACCGCCTGCGTTCTTCATCCTGCAGATTAAGAAGGCGTGACGCCAGTTCTTTGAGCTGTTCCTCGTCGCGTTTTCGTTCAGTTATGTCCGCGATCATCGCCAACGATCCGGAGTACTCTCCGTCCTCGTTATGGATCGGCGCCGCTGAGATGAGAACCCATAGAAATGACCCGTCCTTACGCCGCAGCTTAGCATCATATTGTTCGCTAACGCCGCTGCTACGCCGTTCCTTAATCTGTTTTAAGTCACTTTCTGTTTTTTCCAGAATAAAGTCAAAAGCGTGCCTTCCGATCATCTCGTCGACTGTGTAGTCGAGCATTTCCGCTAACTGATGATTGACAAGCAGGATGCGGATATCTGTATCAACCACCCAGATACCTTCCATCATCGTGTCAACGATCTGTCGGTATTTCTCTTCACTGGCGGAAAGAGCCTTTTCAAATCGCTTACGGTCCGTAATGTCGCGTCCGATTCCCTGAAGTTCAACAACATTTCCTTTCTCATCGAAGATCACGTGATCTATCCAGTGATGCCATCCAGTACTACCATCAGGTAATATCACTTTATGCTCCACCGTTCTTGTGCGGCGATCCTTGATCAATGATCGCACGGCCTCTTCGGCCACAGGACGAAATTCGTCAGGTATTAGTTCAAGATACTTCGTTCCGATCAATTCCTCGCGAGTCCTTCCAAAGAATCGACAGTACGCCTCATTTGCAAATGTCAGGGTCGAATCCGGAAGGAAGCGGCAGATCATTTCGGTCTGAGTTTCCACCACGTTTCGATAGAGGTCCTCTGACGTGCGAAGTTTCTCTTCCATGACCTTCCGGTCCGTTATGTCGCGCGTATTTACAATGATGATCGGTTCGCCATCTTCGTCGTGTGAGGCATGTCCGATCACCTCGAGAGACACGAAAGAACCATTTTTATGCCGGTAACGGTATTCAAGATATTCGGGAATCGCGCCATTTTGTTGCGCGTGCTCGAAAGCGTTCCTGACGCGTTCCAGATCGTCGGGATGAATAAAGTCCAGGCAATTGCGGCCGATCAGTTCCTCCGGCCGATAGCCTAACATCCTTTCACACGCTGGACTCTCGTAAACAATGCCGCCGTCGGGGCGCAGAACGGTCACAAGGTCGCTCGCATTTTCAATAAGAGACCGGAAGAACTTCTCTTTGTGAAGCAGTTTCTCATCAGCAAGTTTTTGTCTCGTGATATCGCGTGAAACGACCAACAAACGATCTACCAATCCGTTCGCATTCATGATCGGGCTTATAAGTACGTCCCACCAGCGATTGGTACCCTTCACCGTTTTACACCGTCCGGTATGCCTCCCGATACCACCAGATCTCGCTTTTTCAAACTCGACCTTTAATTTTTGTTGATCTTCCTCCGGCCAGAAATCGGGAAGAGGCTGTCCGATGAAAGACTCATTGCCCATTTCGAGCAATTCATGGCCTCGGGCGTTTATGTATTCAAGATTTCCTTCCAGGTCGAGAATCTTAATGCAATCGTCGCTGCTTTGAATGATGCTGTTGTTGAATTCGACGCTCGCCCTTAGAGCTTCCTCGGTGCGTTTTTGGTCGGTAACATCTCGTACGATACTTAGGATCTTGTCTTTTCCGCTTCGGACGGATCGAAACTCAAAATGTCGCGCCGATCCATTGTTGGACACGCTGTATTCTGCCCGTTGGGGAAGGTCGGACGCCTTTGCCTTCTCGAATGTCGGAACAACTACGTCCAGGATCTCGCGAGGCAGTATCTCATGCATGTTTTGGCCAAGAAAAGTCTCAGGCGGTACAAGCAATTCATTCCGATCTCTGGCGTAATAGTCAAGATACGTTCCATCCTCATGCTGAAGAAACATAAGGTCCGGAAGGGCCTTTAAGATCGAAGCATTTCGTGTGTCACTTTCTATCAATGCCTCCTCGATCACCTTACGGTCGGTAATGTCGCGAGCAACCGCGAGAATTTGTGACATTTCCCCTGAAGCACCACGTCTGAACACAACGACCCGGCTCCGCAGCCAAAGCCACTCGCGATTCTTATGCCGGACACGAAATTCGTGTTCAAATATCTCGCCATCATCAAGCCGGCTGATTCTCGAAACCCACGCCGGATATGCTTCAAAATCGTCTCGGTGCACCAGTTTTTCGACGAAATCGTTGCGCATCTCCTTGAACTCTCCTGCATCGTAACCAAGGATGCTCGATGCCCGGTGGTTCAGATAGACGACGCAGCGCTTGTCGAAATCGTAAACATAGAGAATATCCGGAATTGTGTTCGTTACCTGAGTTATAAAGTGTTCGTTTTCAACCCTGATCGAGTCAGGCATGTCGTCAACGGGCGCGTCGTATCGAGAGTAAGGCGATGTCCCAGCGATCGCTGTGAATACGTACAACTCAGACCCGCCTTGTACACTTGGTCCGATGCTCACGAGCGGAAGCAAGTATTCCGCGATCCAAGAATGTTCGAGGCCGGGGATAGAGAGCAGAACAACTAACAGTTCAGAAATTAGTGTGAAGAGATCTGCTGATTCGTATCCCGCTAGGGCCGCACTCCAAAGGACTAAACAGACAAGACAGAAGTAGTGTTCGTAGGCCTTTCGGCTACGGCGCAAATCTCGCCGGGAGACAGACTGGCGGTTGGGAAATGCTGCCCGCATTGACACCTCGTATAATCGGACTATTGCAGGACAGCCGCCCTGTACCGCGCACAAAATCAGCTTATGATCCACACCGTTTGGCGGTTCAAATTGAGGAAGCGTGATGCACCACCCAACACTCGACAAATTAACAACTAAGAAACTGGGCGACTCAACGAGTATGGAAATCAGTATTAACCCTTACTTTATGCTCATAATAGAGGCCGGTCAAGCGATATTTCCCTTTGCACAGCGTAACGGTACAAGCAAAAATCTCTTTCGATCCTTTCGAATAATGATAGACTCTGGGCTTAACCAACAACTTCAAGCCGACCATTTTTTGTGAGGGCAATGACCGGCGAAGCTCGTGGAAACCGCGACTTCGGCTGTGCTCAGACTCGGGATGAAGAATTCTGATCCAGGGAGGTAATAAGCAATGACACGACAAGCGGAGCAGCATCGACTCGATCAAGCAAGGCGCGGACAACCGTGGAAACGCTGGGGACCTTATTTAAGCGAACGTCAATGGGGAACTGTTCGTGAAGATTACAGCCAGGACGGAAGCGCTTGGGATTTTTTCCCCCACGATCATGCTCGGTCCCGTGCCTACCAGTGGGGAGAAGACGGCCTTGCAGGAGTGAGTGATGATCGCCAACTTCTATGTTTTTCCATTGGGCTTTGGAATGGGGCGGATCCGATCATGAAGGAGAGGTTGTTTGGTTTGACAAACGCGGAAGGCAATCATGGCGAGGATGTAAAGGAATATTATTACTATCTCGATAACACACCAACACACTCATGGATGAAGTATCTCTATCGTTATCCGCAAGGCGCCTTTCCGTACGCCGACCTAGTGCGCATTAATGGAGAGCGGGGCCGAGAAGATTTCGAATACGAGCTCATTGATACAGGCTTGTTTGATGAAGACCGGTACTTCGATGTGTTCGTCGAATATGCGAAGGAGAATCCGGAAGAACTTCTAATCAAGATCACAGCTTTCAATCGTGGGCCCGACTTAGCGTTGCTGCACCTACTGCCGACCCTCTGGTTCCGCAATACATGGTCATGGGGCGACCCTACGCCACGCCCCTCGATGAAGCGGGTCGCTGACCACGATGGGAATCCAGTTGTAGTTGCCGAGCATCCTCTGCTTGGGGAGCGTTGGTTCATCGCCGATGGCGCGCCCCAGGTCCTGTTCACCGATAACGACACAAACTCCGAAAAACTCTTTGGGCAGCCAAACCAGAGTCCGTGGGTGAAGGATGCTTTCCATCGATTTGTGTTGGATAGAGATGTGGCGGCGGTGAACCCGGCCGAACGAGGAACAAAGGCGGCAGCCCATTATCAGTTCGAGATCGCTCCCGGAGAATTCGCGACGGTTTGTCTGCGTCTTAGCGACCATACCCCGATGAAGCGATGGGGACGCCTGTTCGGGAAAGATTTCGACAAGGTGTTCTCGGCTCGACAGACAGAAGCAGACATTTTTTATGCCTCCGTCATTCCTGCAAATGTTGATTCCGATACCGCCAATATCATGCGGCAGGCACTGGCCGGCATGCTGTGGACTAAACAGTTCTACTATTATGATGTCGGTCGGTGGCTGAAAGGCCACGGCGTCCCTCTAACCGGTGTCATACCTTCGAAGGGGCCGTTGCCGCGGAATCTTCAGTGGAATCATATGCTTAACGCCGACCTGATCAGCATGCCGGATAAGTGGGAATATCCATGGTATGCAGCATGGGATCTCGGTTTTCATACTGTGTCGCTTGGCATGGTGGATGCCGACTTTGCGAAAGATCAACTCGAACTGATACTCCGCGAGCGTTATCTTCACCCAAATGGACAGATCCCCGCATATGAATGGAATTTTGCGGATGTGAACCCGCCGGTGCACGCTTGGGCGTCGCTGTTCTTGTATAAGACCGAGCTCGCCGTTACCGGTAAGGGCGACATTGCCTTTCTGAAACGCGTTTTCGATAAGCTGATACTTAATTTCACCTGGTGGGTCAATCGCAAGGACCGCGATGGGCGCAACGTCTTCGAAGGTGGCTTTCTCGGCCTGGATAACATCGGTGTCTTTGATCGAAGTGCTCCGCTACCGACCGGCGGGCATCTCGAACAAGCAGACGGCACCGCGTGGATGGCGCTTTATTCCCAGACAATGTTTCAGATCTCGCTTGAACTCGCTGTCCACGATCCAGTCTATGAAGATATGGTAGTCAAGTTCTTCGAACATTTTGTATGGATAGCGGCCTCGATGGATCATGTAGGCGAGGGTGATGAAGAACTGTGGGACGAGGACGATGGTTTCTTCTACGACGTACTGCGTTTTCCGGATGGCCGGAGCCAACGTTTAAAGGTGCGGTCATTGGTCGGACTGCTGCCTCTATGCGCTTCAACCGTTATTGAGCCCGCTCAAATAACGCGATTCGAAAAACTAAAAGGTCGGATGCGTTGGATCATCGAAGAACGGCCCGAGCTGCTAAAAACGATCGCTCCTCCCGAAAAGCCTGGCGAGTCCGATCGTCATCTGTTGTCGGCGCTCGATGCGACGAAGTTGCGCCGAGTACTGGCGAGAATGCTCGACGAATCTGAGTTCCTGGGTCCGTTCGGTATACGCTCGGTCTCCAAATACCACGATGAGCAACCGTTCAGCGTCGACGTCAACGGTCAAACGTTCAGCGTGGATTACCAGCCCGCGGAATCGGAATCCGGACTCTTTGGGGGAAACTCAAACTGGCGGGGACCGGTCTGGATGCCGGTAAATGCGTTGATAATACGGGCCCTCCTGAACCTTCACCTCTACTACGGAGAGAGTTTCCGCGTGGAGTGTCCGACGGGTTCCGGCCAGATGATGACACTATTCGAGATAGCACGTGAGGTATCGGACCGTCTGGCCCGGACATTCCTCCGGGATGCCCACGGACACCGGCCAGTATTCGGAGGAGCAAAGAAGTTTCAGGAAGACCCATTGTGGCGCGACCATATTCTCTTCTACGAATATTTTCATGGTGATAACGGTGCCGGCCTCGGCGCGAGCCACCAAACCGGGTGGACCGGACTCATCGCACGAATGATGCATCTTTTCGCAACGACAGACCCCGAGGGAACTAACGAACGATATCAGCAAGTTGCCGGAACGGGCCGATAGTCACTTTGTTGGTGGGAGAAGATTAGATGAAACATCCTAAAAGGTTCGCTTGGGCCGCTTTCGTCCTGCTTCTCGGGCTTGTTGCTTTTGCGATCGCACAAACGCCGGTTCCCGTAACAGAGGGCTTCGCTTATAGCGAATCCGAGAGCGCGAGGGCACTAATGCTAACGCCTGGAAAGATCTTCACTTTCTTCTTTGTAATGCTCGGTCCGCTAAAAATACTTGGGCCATTTGTTAGATCCACATACGGAATGGATATTGCAGAGGCGAGGCGGCTGGCTTTCAAAGGAGTTCTTATCGCCTGCCTGGCTGGAGTTCTCGCAGCGGTCGCGGGACAAAGGATCATTTTAAACTGGGGACTATCATCAGCGTCGTTGCTGCTTGCCGCGGGTTTGGTGATGTTGTTGATAGCGTTGCGCGCGATACTATCGCAGTTCCAGCCGGGGCCGCACGTTTTAAATGAAAATGAAGGCGAGGGGTCTAGGGTTTCTCCGCTTTCATTGGCATTTCCTAACATTGTAACGCCGTACGGAGTAGCCGCGTTGATCCTCCTGCTCGGAGCTTCGGAAGGCTCGCGCGATCTCAATATCTTTGGAATTTTTCTTGGAGTGATGGCGATCAACTTCGTCGCGATGTGGTTCGCTCGCCCAATACTGAAATATACTTCCGGGGCACTTCAGATCCTGAGTGCTTTGTTCGGAGTGTTGCAGGTGGCCCTGGCCATACAATTGCTGGTCGGAGGCTTCCGATTGTTGGGCGTGGTGCCGCCGTTGAGCAACTGAAAGGCCATCTCCAATGACGAGAAAGACTTAAGCTAATACCATTGAGGCGTCTTGCGTAGCAACCCGTAGCCAACAATTACGTAGTTCTACTTATACAGATTGCGTAGCTACGCGGATGTTTTAGTCGCTTCAAGAATAATATTATCTAGACGTATCGGTCATCTCGTTATAGCTATGGGCATTTGTACAGTTGTGCCCACACGTGAAAGCCTTGGTGTCTCTATGGAGCGCATCTGGGAAAGACGGAATGTTTTGTATGCATCAACATTTATGGTTCGAAAGCTAAGACACGGTGGTTGATTATCGCAAGTTAATACACACAGACGTGGGAGGATAAAAACTAATGCCAACTCTATCAGTTATCAAATTCGACAATCCGGAGGGAGCCGATAAAGCTCTCACCATCCTGCAACAACTTCAAAAACAGCAACTGGTCGAAGTGCAGGACGCCGCTGTTGTCACGTGGCCGGCGGACCGAAAGGCGCCGAAAACCAAACAAGCCTTTAGCACTGCAGGCTACGGCGCACTTGCGGGCTCGTTTTGGGGCTTTTTGTTTGGCCTGCTCTTTTTCATACCGTTGATGGGTCTCGCAATCGGTGCTGCAGTAGGAGCGATAAGTGGAGCTCTTTCTGATTTCGGCATCGATGACGACTTTATTAAAGCATCACGCGATAAGGTCGTCCCCGGCACGTCGGCTCTCTTTCTTATGTCGGCGCATACGGTGATTGATCGGGTCATCCCCGAATTAAAGAGTTTGAATCCTGAACTGATCACAACCAACCTTTCGGACGAACAGGAAACTAAACTCCGCGAGATGTTTGCACATCACGAGCCCGAGCAGGCAGAAGGCAAGACAACTGCGTAAGCTTCGAGCACGTCGTTTATGTGGGCGCACCCGTAAGTTAGGGAGTGTCCACACATTTTTTCAAGCCTTGGGCGAAAGATGCGTCTCGGTGTTCATTGAGACATACACGTAGTGCACTAGTAAATTCCGACGAGGGCGGATCGGCGCCTATTGAAGTTCGATCGCAATCAAACAGATCAGCATTTCAGTGAACGAGCCCCCAATTGACTGAATCGCGGGTATGCAAAGGAGGAGATATGAAAGTACGAGCATTATTTCGCTTTGCCTATTTGTTATTGGCGATCATAGCCACCGGTTTCGTTACCATTGGCAACGCACAGGATCCGGATCTAAGAGGTATGGGCGGCGTCGGTATTACGGTCTTTAGGGACAGGAACTTCCAGGGACCCGCGGCAACATATACATCCAATGTGCCCAACCTGGCACGTACCGGATTCAACAACATGATCTCAAGTATCCGGGTTGGACCGAACGAGCGATGGGAGATTTGTGACCTCCCGAACTATGGGGGACAGTGCGTTGTGGTTTTTGGACAGGAACGCGATCTAAGAGAGAACGGCTGGAACGATAGGGTCTCTTCTGTCAGGCGTGTCAACGGCGGTGGAGGAGTTCCTCCGGGACCACCTACAGGTGGATCTCTCGTTTTGTTTAATCAACCGAACTATCGTGGTCAAAACGCAACTTATAACCAAGTAACGCCAAATCTATATGGCGCAAACAACCGAGCTCAAAGCGCTACCGTCAGTGGCGGGGGTGAATGGCAACTTTGCCAGGGTATCAATTTCACGGGCCGTTGCATAACTCTTTCCAGAAGCACGCCGAATCTGGCTAATTTCGGTATGAGAAACCGCGTCTCATCCGTTCGCCCGATGGGCTATACGCCGCCGCCGATGCCACCGGCAACGAACGCACAGATAACTCTGTTTCAACAGCTAAACTATCGTGGAGATCCGACTAGTTATACACAACCTAGGGCGAATATCTTTAAGCAGACACGGAGCGTTACCGTTGGCGCCGGGTCGTGGCAACTCTGTGACGGCGCAAACTACACCGGCCGGTGCATTACGCTCAATCAGAGCGTTTGGGACCTTACCAACTACAACATTGGTCGGACGATCCGGTCGGTACGGCCCTATTGATCGGGTGGAGATTCAAAAGGATGCAAGGACAAGCAACAGCAAAGGCAAAAATCACTGATAGCGCTGAAGCAGGCGTCACGCCTCTGCGCGATGAATTTTGGTTCAAGCCGGATCCATTCAATCCAAAGACAAAACTAGAGCCATGGAAGGAACGTCGGCTGGCTGGTAAGGAATTGCGATCCCAAATACCACTAAAAGTGCACGGCAAATGGGTGCCCGAGCATGACCGCCCAGATCCTGTGGAGACCATTTTGGCAACGAACGAAGGGCGCCAGAAAGATCTGATACCTGTTCGGTTGGCTCGGATGACGGCGTCTCCGTTCACCTTCTTTCGGGGTGCGGCGGACATCATGGCGCAGGATCTTTCCCGTACTCCGATCACAGGCTTCCCGGTCGTGATGGGCGGTGATGCCCATCTAAATAATTTTGGGATGTATGCAACGCCGCAGCGGGATGTCATCTTCGACATGAACGACTTCGACGAGGTTGTGATAGGCCCGTGGGAATGGGATCTCAAGCGCCTTGCGTCGAGTGTAAATATCGCAGCCCGCGAAAATGGCTTCAACAAACGGGATCGGCGACAGGCCGTTGGAATGTGTGTTCGCGGCTATTACGAGACTTGTACGGAACTTCAAAGCTTGGGAATCCTGGAGACTTGGTCCCGCCACACGTATCCCGAACGTGCGGTCGCTAGCGATATCATCAAGAAATGGAAAATAAATCCTAGGGCATTGGCAAAGGCGCTGGATGTGTGGGGCAAAGCGATCGCGAAGGCCAAGCGAACCACTAACCAAACACTGTTGTCGAAGGTCGCCCGCGTGGACGAGCACGGAAAATGGGGATTTGCATTCGATCCGCCGGTCATGACTAAAGTTAGCCGGGCTGAGGCCAAGAAAGTGATCGATTCACTTGCTGAGTATTCTGAAACCCTTCCCCACGAGCGAAGCATAATGTTCAGGCGATATCACGTGGTCGACGTAGCACACCGGGTCGTCGGAGTCGGAAGTGTCGGCGTTCGGGCGTATCTCGTAATGCTGTTCGGAAACGGTGAAACCGACCCGCTTTTTCTGCAGATAAAGGAGGCAACCCGGCCCGCACACGCTCCGTTTCTTCCACGGTTGCTAACCGAACGACACGAAGGTTGGCGCGTTGTTACGGGCCAGCGTCTCGTTCAGGCCTCGACTGATTTTATGCTTGGCTGGACAACGATCGACGAGCGGCCGTTTTATGTTCGGCGGATGAGGAATATGAAAGCGTCGATCCCGGTCGAACAGCTGACCGGAGCCTCGCTGGGTGTCTATGCTCTTGCGTGCGGTGGGATCCTGGCACGTGGCCACGCGAGGACCGGCGACATCGCGAAGATCGCGGGCTACATCGGAAGCTCATCGAGGTTCGAGAA
>DATFEW010000375.1:0-3087 GCA_035250805.1 Pyrinomonadaceae bacterium | reverse complement strand
GATCGGCGAAGCGGTTGGCGTTATTGCGGCTCAGTCAATCGGCGAGCCGGGCACACAGCTTACTATGCGTACCTTCCACGTCGGTGGTACCGCACGGCTCGAACAGGAGACGAAGCACGAGGCGGCGATGGACGGAACGGTGAAGTTCATTGGCGATTGGACCATTATTAAAAACCGTAAGAAGGAAATGATCTCGATGCGGCGGCAGCCGTCCGAGCTCGGCCTGATGGACGAACGCGGGCGCGAGGTCGCACGCTACAAGATCGTTTACGGTGCGCAGCTTCACGTAAAAGATGGGCAGAAGGTGAAGGAAGACGACGTGCTTGCGACGTGGGATCCGTTCACATTCGCGATCCTGACGGAAGTTTCCGGGGTTGTTAAATTCCAGGACCTCAAGGAAGGACGCACTGTCGAACAGGATATCGATAAGGTGACCGGACAGATCCGTCTCGTGGTCAAGGATTCTGATGAAAAGAACCAGCCGCGGCTCGAGATCAAGGGCGGAAACAATAAAACGCTGAAGACCTATCAGATGCCGATCCGTGCGAATCTTCAGGTCGTCGACCAACAACCTGTTGAGGCCGGCGACGTGATCGCAAAGATTCCGCGTGAGACCACAAAGACGAAGGACATCGTCGGCGGTTTGCCGCGTGTGGTTGAGCTTTTCGAGGCACGGCGTCCGGCTGAAACGGCGATGATGTCGGAGATCGATGGCATCGTAACTCTCGGCACTATCTCAAAGGGCAAACGCAAGGTCATCATCACCGGCGAGGACGGTGCGGAACGCGAATACGACATCCCGCGCGGTACGCACATCAACGTTCAGGATGGCGACCACGTAAAGGCTGGCGAACCGCTGATGGACGGCCCGCTCAACCCGCACGATATCTTGCGCGTTCTCGGTACCGAGGCGCTGCAGAATTATCTTGTGTCCGAGATCCAGGAGGTCTATCGTCTGCAGGGCGTGAACATCAACGATAAGCACATTGAGGTGATCGTTCGGCAGATGCTTCGCTGGGTAAAGATCAAGGAGGTCGGCGACACCGAATTCCTTATGGAAGAACAGGTTGACCGCTTCCGTTATGAGGACGAGAATCGCCGCGTGGCCGAGGAAAAAGGACGCACATCGGTTGGCGAGCCGCTGCTGTTGGGAATCACGAAAGCGTCGCTTTCGACAGATTCGTTCATCTCAGCGGCTAGCTTCCAGGAAACTACACGTGTGCTAACCGAAGCCGCCATTTCCGGCCGCGTCGATTACCTTCGCGGCCTGAAGGAGAATGTCATCATGGGACGCCTGATCCCGGCGGGAACCGGTATGAAGTATTACCGCAACGTTGAGATCGCCCGCGACGCGACCGAGAACCGCAAGGAGGAGGACGAATTTGACGAAATGGCACAGAACATCCGCGGCGGATTTGATATCCCGATCCTCGCGAGCATTCCCGGTGTTGAGGAAGGCAACGGTGACCTCGAAGAAGTCGAGGGCGAATTTGAGGCCGAAGAGGAATCATTCGACATCGACGAGGCGATGAAGATCGAGCTCGAGGATGATGAGATCTAAACGGAGTGGGGACCTCTTGACCCCATGAGCGAAGCGAAGAACTGGAGGCTGGGAGTAAATCTCTCGGCCTTTTTTTGTCGGAGCGCGGACGCTCTTGTCCCATTGAGCCCGGACGCGAAAATGAGCCTGAAAGTTTTGCGATCGTTTCGAATGCTTCGCGTTCGTGGGGACAGGAGTGTCCCCGCTCCGTTTTTAGATCACCGGGACGAACGACTGCTCGATCTTGTCGTGGAGTTCCTGGGCGAGGACTTTGCGGTCGTGGTTCAGGACGGGTTCGGGGCCAAAGTTCAGAATTGCCGTGAAATACGGCACGGTAAAAAGGCGGAACATATGTGCCATAAAGGACGTGTCGTCCCACCAGCAGACGGCTTCGCTGGGCGACAATTCTCCATGCGGGGTGCGGTAACTTACGGTTACGTATGAGACGGGGAGATCGGCGTTCGCAGCAAATTCGAAGAATGACGAGTTGAATGGCAGGACCTCTTCGCCTTTTGTGCTCGTGCCTTCGGGGAATATGATCACGCCTTCGCCGTTGTCGAGCCGATCGAGTATTTCCTTACCGGCACGCGGGATGTCGCGGCGTTTGCTCCGGTCGATAAAAATGTTTCCCATATCGCGGACCATCGGGCCCGCCAAAAACCACGATGCGATCTCCTTCTTGGCAACAAACACGCCATCCACGGTTGCCCGCAGGGCTGCGATATCTACATAGCTAAGATGATTTGATACGAGAAAGAACGGCGGCCGCGGCGGTGTTCCGACGACCTCGATCCGGATGTCCGCAAGCCACACGAACGAACGCGTCCAAAAGCCGAAACCCCACTGTCGCCAGTACACCTTGTTGGGTATGACGAAAGAAAACAGCCACCAGAACACGTACAGCAGGATGGTCGCGATGACAAAGCAAGCAAGTCGGATCGATGCACGGATGTATCTCATTGAACAGAGAGTTGGGGCCTACTCTTTTTCGATCTTTGTGAAATTGTATCGCAGCAAAACCCGCATCGGCAAAGGCTTACCGTCGCGTGAGCCGGGCCGCCAGTTCATCTGCCGGATGGCCGCGATCACTGCTTCGTCCAGCCCGTATCCCGCCCAGCGGACGATATCGATGCGCCGGATCGCACCCTTTTCGTCGATGCTGACCTCGGCTTCCACTGTCGCAGCGATCTCGTAGAGAAAGGCCCTCGGCGTGTACTCGGGCTTGATCCTTCGATACGGCATCGTTGGCCGCATCGTTTTGGAATCGGGATCGAAGACAGAGAATTCGGGGTTCGGCTCGGCGTGGCTCTTGCTTGATGCGATCGTTGAACTGATAAGGTGGGCAAGGCGCGACGTTTCCTGATACAGGAGCTTTTCGGCCTCAGCCGCGGTATCGCCCTGTTTTGACTCAAGATGCCACAGTTCAAGCTGGCCCGTACGCGAGTTGACCATATAAATGACCGCGTATGCTTCGTGATACATCAGCCGCGCGGATGAAGTGCGACGCTGTGTCGCGGCTTTTACAAGAACGAAATAGTCGCTGCCGA
>DATFEW010000371.1:0-8396 GCA_035250805.1 Pyrinomonadaceae bacterium | reverse complement strand
TTCTCGACCTGGACAGGGTAATATGCAAAAAGCTCGGTCGCCGTGTCGATTCCCGTCAGCCCGCCGCCGATAACAACCGCCGGGAGCCGAACCTGCAAATTAGAAAGCGTGTCTTTTTTGAAAGCCCCGGTAAGCTGGAGCGCCATTAGAAAGTCCGACGCCTGGCGGATCCCCCGTATCAGGTTGTTCTTCATCGGAACGATTGTCGGCCGCCCGGCGCCCGTCGCAATGGCGATGTGGTCGAAACCATAGTTCCACGCATCCTCGATCGTGATCGTACCGCCAAAACGAATGCCGCCGTAGGCCCGAAAGCGTTTTCGGCGCGACAGGATCAACTGCACCATCGTTAGGAAATTTTTGTCCCATCGAACCGTGATCCCGTACTCTGATACGCCTCCAAAACCGGAAAGGATCCGGCGGTCAAGCTCCTCCGTGATCTCGCTGATCTGTTTGATCGGTTTCGGACATGCCTTGCCGAGATCGCCCGTCCACTCGTTTGGCAACGGTTCGATCTTCAATCCGTCAACGCCTACGACACCAAACCCTTCGTTCAAAAGATACTGGGCCAGCGTGTAACCGGCGGGCCCGAGGCCGACGACAAGAATGTTCTTTCCGTTATATGGCAACGGATACGGCCGCTTTGCGTTGAGCGGGTTCCAGCGAGTAAGCAGGCTGTAGATCTCAAAACCATACGGCAACTCAAGGACGTCGGTAAGCGTTGCCGTTTCCGCGAGCGGTATGTTAACAGGCTCCTGCTTCTGGAAAATGCAGCCCTTCATGCAGTCGTTGCAGATCCGGTGGCCGGTGCCCGCGCACATCGGGTTGTCTATTGCGACCAGCGCAAGCGAACCGATCGGGTCGCCCTGCTTTTTGAGCAGGTGCATTTCAGAGATCTTTTCGTCCAGCGGACAGCCTTCAGTTTTTATACCGAGCGGGTTTCGCTTTGCTGTGCCGTCCTTTTCGCGAAGGCCCGTCTGGCACGAATCTTTATCGCGCTCGTGGCAGATCAGGCAGTAATCGATCTCGTAAAGCGCATCGCGCATTGTGCCGCGGTCGTCCGTCAGTTTGAATCCGTCGCGGCGGCGGAGGTCTTCTTCGCGCCCCCGTAGTACATTCGGAAGCTCGGGTTTCGGATGAATGAGCTGCACGAGATTCTGATAATCCAGCGCGTGCGGAACCTTGAATGCCTTCCAGCGTTTTTCCTTTTTATAGAACTCGATCGCGGACCAGGCCTCGACGATGCCAAGCGCGGCTTTTATTGTCAGAAGATCGCCCGCGGCCTCCGTTTTCAGAACCTGTTCGGAAAACAGCTTGCCGAAGGTCTTATCTTTCAGTTTCTCGTACGCTTTTTGAACGCCGGAAGCAGTTGCGAGTGTCCCCGCATCGGGGGTTTCCTCCTTGCCCAGTGATTCTTCGGCGTCGATCAGGCGGGATGCGATCGTTGCGATCGCGAGCTCATCATCGACGACGATAGTGTCGTCGAAACCGAACATCCGCAAGTCATTTAAAGTACGGTCCAGTTCGGCATGATTCAACTCCGCGATCGAATCCTGTTTGTATGTTTTTATTGCACGGCGCTGGACAAAGAATTTGTATTTCCAGATCGGATTATTCGCGAGGATCTCGTTTTCAAGCTCGGTTCTTTCGGTGTCGATATGAAATAACTTTGCGATGAATTCGGAGAGATGCGGGGCCGCATCGGTCAAAATCTGCGATTCAGCCCGTTTTTCGTACCCTCGTCCGTGGGATTCAATGTATTTCTTGAGGGCCGAGCCTACGACAGGGTCTTTTTGGAGTAGATCGTCGTAAAAAACATCGGCTAACTCTTTAAGCCGAACTGCATCATAAAGGTCGGAGTAAAAATAACCGGGGACACCAAGCTCGAGATCGTACGGGTGGTGCTGCCCATTTGCGGAAAGCGCGGTCATATAAGCATATTTCTTACAGTATTCGGTTTTGAATAGTGTAATAAGCAGTATATCACTCGCTCTCCGGGCGCAACAAAAACGCTCCAGGGGCGATTTTCATTGATACTGAGCGCCGTAAATTCGGTGTAAAGACAAGATAGTTGGCTGAAAATCGCGTTCGAATATGTTATAAAACAGTTTTGCCATAAATTTCGCCCGCTCGGTGAACTTCGGCCTGATTTCTATATGGAACAAGAGCAAAGGTTAACCCCACTCCCAAAAACCGTCGAGATCCGGCGGACTTCCCACGAATACTTGCCCGCGTACGGAAGCGCGTATGGCGACGAGGTGGTTGAAGGCCGCCGAACTGTTCAGCAGTATCTCAATGTTATCTATAAACGGCTTCCGCTGATCATAGCCCTGACAACCCTTGTTACCGTTGCTGCAGCGTTTTATATGTACCGCCAGCCTTCGGTTTATCAAGCTACAACTGAGCTTTTGATCGAGCCGCGAAAGCCGAAGGTGACGTCAAAAGATTCGATCAATATTAATTTTGGGAACGACGTAAATTATTACAATACGCAGCTTGAATTGCTCCAGAATCCCGACTTGATGAAAAAGGTCGTGATCGCACTAGGGCTTTACCGCAACAAGAACCTTTTCGGCAATCAGGAACGCGGCGTACTTGCCAGCCTTAAGTCTCTCTTCTCGAGTTCGAAACCCGGGCCCTCGGAGCCGAGTGCCCTTCCGGTGATTTCCGAGAATGCGCAGGCCCCTAATAATAGCAGCGGTGTTACGCTCACCCCGGAAGAGGAGAATCTTGTCAACGAATATGTGGGACGGCTTGCAGGCGGGCTTCGTATCGAACAGAGAGAGCGAACTAATCTGGTCAATGTCCATGTCACAAACGAAGATCCCAGCCTCGCTGCCAAAGTTGCCGACAAAGTAGCCGAGGTTTTTCGCGACGAAGACGCTGCGCGCGAAATGCAGGGCGAGAAACAGGCGATCGAGGATCTGGGGCGGTCGATCGAAGAATTGAAGGGTATCATCGCCCAGCAGGAAACCGAGCTTATGTCGGAGATGCGCTCCAGCGGGCTTCCCCTACAGGAAAAAGGGCAGGATCTTGCGGCAAGCCGGCTTGGCGCGATGAGCGAAGCCTTAATAAAGGCGATGGAAGGCCGTCGTCAGCTCGAGAGTCGTTATAATGCTGCCGTCTCGGCCAATGCCAGAGGCGAGGGTACGAGCATCCCCGAGCTCACAGAAAGCAAGATCTATCAGGACGCCGTTCGCTTAAGCACAGAACGGAAAGCGAAGCTGCAGGACGACATCCGGGCGCTTGAAAAGCAGATACAAACAGCGCAAACCGAACGTGCCGAACTTCTTGTTAAATACACGGAAGAATACGATGGCGTAAAGAAGATCAATAAGAGGATCGAAGACCTAACAGGAAAGAAGAATACTTTCGAAAAGGAAGTTGCCGCGGTCGTAGAAAGCGACAAGAAAGCCCTCAACAAAGATGCGGTCGGCGGTGCCCTCGTCTCTTTGCGGTCGCAGCTCGAAGCGAAACGGCGAGAGGAAAGCCAGGCACAGGCCGCCTACGATCGTGAAGCGGCTTTATCGAATCTTCAGGGGCAAGCCCAAACGAAGATGACAACGCTGAAACGCGAGATCGAAACGGCGCGCACTTTGCTGGACACATACACCCAGCGTCAAAAGGAGCAGGAGCTTTCAGTCACAAGCAGCCAACCGGACAATATTAAGATCGCGGCAAATGCGGTCGTTCCGGCGGAACCGGTAGGGCCCGCGCGCGGTAGAAACATTTTTGTTGCTTTTCTTTTCTCCCTGGCCGCCGGGATCGGGCTGGCATTCCTGATGGATTACCTTGACGATTCCGTTAAGACGTCTGAAGACATCGGACGTCACCTCGGGCTACCGACGCTGGCACTGATTCCCCATCACGGCATCGCAGACCGACGCAGGCTTCTAGCTTCGGCTACAAGTACGAACGGTTCCCCGCCCCCGTCAGCGGCGATGATAACGCTGGACGAGCGGAATTCGCCGATGGCGGAAGCCTATCGCCACCTGCGGACTTCGCTCCTGTTCTCATCAGCCGGTAAGCCGCCCCAGTCGATCCTCGTGACCTCGTCGCAGCCGTCAGAGGGCAAGACGACCACGGCGATAAACACCGCTATTACGCTTGCGCAGGCCGACGCCGATGTGGTGATCGTGGATTGCGATCTTCGCCGTCCGCGCATTCACAGCTATTTTGAGCTGGAAAATACTCAGGGTCTAACCAACTACCTCTCCGGTGAACGCAATACTGAAGGCCTGATCAAATCGGCGCGCGACCTGCCGCGTCTGAAGGTGATCACGAGCGGACCGATCCCGCCGAACCCGGCCGAGCTACTAAGCTCTAACGAGATGAAGAACCTGCTTCAATTTCTCCAAGGTAAATTCAAGCACGTGATCATCGATTCGCCGCCGGCAATTTCCTTTACTGATGCTGCTATTCTTGCGACCCAGGTCGATGGCGTTGTCTTGGTGGCGATGGCGAACAAGAGCTCGATCCATCTAATGCGGCGTTTCAAGACGCGGCTCAGTAATATCGGCGCAAGGATCTATGGTGTTGTTCTGAATGGCATCAAATCGGGCTCGCTCGAGTATGAGTACTACGGTGCGGGCTATTACGACTATTACCGCAAGAGCGCGGAGGACACGTCGACGCCGATAATGGAACCAAATGGTGCGGGCAAGGACGATGTGCACGACGTTCATACTTGATGTCCGCGGCGGAGGCCAGGGAAAAGGCGGCTAAGTGCCGCCTTTTTTCATTTATACCGTTCCGATGTATTCAGATAGCGAAGCTTTCCAGTCGCGCAGCGGTTCCAATCCAAACTCACCGCCCCTTCGCGTCGCCAGCCGTGAATTTACCGGCCGCGGAGCGGGACGAGCGAGACTGTCTTTCGAGACGGGCTCGATCAAGTCCGGACCAGATCCGTTTAGGTCAGCAACTGTTCTCGCAAATTCGAAGAAGCTTGTTCCGCTGCCCTGATTCGTCACATGAAAAATCCCTTTCGCGTTCACTTCGGCGAGTTCTCGAAGTCTCACCGCCAGATCGAATGCGTATGTTGGCGTGCCGAACGAATCGGTTATCGCCGTGATCTTTTTGCCGCCCGCAAGAAGCTTTGGTATCTGACTTAGAAAATTCGTTCCCCCTTGGCCATAGATCCAGCCGGACCTCACGATCACGGTGTCCGGATTTGCCGCGACGGAGCGAAGTTCACCCTCGTACTTTGATCTGGCATAAACGCTCTGCGGGTTCGGCTCATCGTCTTCGACGTAAAAACCGTCACGTTCGCCGTCGAAAACATAGTCGGTGGAGATCGTCACAAAAACGGCACCAAATTCCTTTGAAGCCGCAGCAAGATTTTCAGGCCCGTCTGAGTTTGCGGCGTAGCATTCTTTAATATGCGTTTCCGCACCGTCAACGTCGGTATAGGCGGCGGCATTGAGCACGATCGACGGCCGAATGCGCTCGAAAGCCGCAAAAACCGATTCGGGATCAGCGATCTCAAGCTCTCCATGTGTCAAAGCCGCCACATCGTCGCCACGCGTACGGCAATATTTCGCTGCCGCCCGTGCAACCATTCCATTCGCTCCTGTTATCAAAACGGCCATATGTGATCCAACAAGGATACCGCAAGTTCGTTGACGCTCAAGCGTCTATCAGATATCCTTTCGGAACAGCACAGCCAAAAGAGGACCGTATGAAATATTTCCTAAGCTTCAGTGCCCTTTGGATTCTCGTCTTGTTCGCTGCCGCGTTCGCTTATGGGCAGCCAAAGCCTTCTCCTAGTCCGACGCCTTCGCCAACCCCGGTGAAGATAGAACGTATTACGAAGTTCGACGGAAATGTCGATTTTCCGAAGGTCAGCGGCTGGAACCTCACCCCGAAGCACGTATATCCGACACCGGAACTTGGTTACAGCGTGAATTACGAGTCGCCCGAGGGGGGCAGGGTCACGGTCTATGTTTATAACGGCGGTCAAAAGAACATCCCAAACACTTTGACCGGTGTTGTTGCCGACGAGATGAACCGGGCCAAGAGCGATATCCAGGCAGCAGTTAACGCCGGAATCTATGAAAATGCCAAGGTGCTGAGATCCGAAACGATCAACTTCGGCGGCCCGAATGGCCGCGTTAAGTCACTTTATGCGAGCTACGATCTCTCGGCTCGCGGAAATCAGCTTCATTCTGAGATCTATCTTTTTCCTTATCAGAATTATTTCGTAAAGATCCGAGCGACGCGACCAAAGTCGCTTGCTACAAGCGAAGCCGTCGCTGATCTGCTAACGGAGCTCGACGTACTTTTCCTGAGATAGGGTTATTTCAGGGACGCCCCATACATCGTTTTGTAGTAGTTTCGGTACTCGCCGTTTCGGATGTGATTTACCCATTCCGGGTTATCGCGGTACCAACTGATCGTCCTGTCAAGGCCGTTTTCCCACGTCGTCTGCGGCTTCCATTCAAGCTCCGATTCTGCCTTCGTCGGATCGATGGCGTATCGACGGTCGTGTCCCAGGCGGTCGGTCACGAACTGGATCAGCGTGTGCGGCTTACCGACCGCGTCCAGAATCGACATTACAACGTCGATATTCTGCTGTTCGTTCCGCGCCCCTATGTTGTAAACTTCGCCAGACTTTCCCTTTTCGTATGCCAGCCACACAGCACGACAGTGGTCGTCCACGTAGATCCAATCGCGTACGTTCTTGCCGTCTCCGTAAACCGGAAGCGGATCGTCATTCATAGAGTTTGCCAGCATCAGCGGAATAAGTTTTTCGGGAAACTGACGTGGGCCGTAGTTGTTGCCGCACCGGGTTATCACCGTATCGATGCCGTGCGTTTCGCGCGCAGCACGCACTACGAACTCGGCTGCCGCCTTGGATGCAGCATACGGCGAGTTCGGCTCGAGCGGCGATTTCTCCGTAAAGTATTCGTCACTGTCCTCCGGTAAGCTGCCCATCACTTCGTCTGTCGAAACCTGGACAAAACGCCGAACACCTTTTGCCCGTGCGGCGTCGAGCAGGACCTGCGTGCCGATCACATTGGTCCGCAAAAATTCGTCTGCCGCGTGGATGCTGCGGTCCACGTGCGATTCCGCTGCGAAATTGAAGATCGCATCGCATTCGGCGGGCAAGGCGTTCATCACAAGCTCACGGTCGCAAATGTCACCGTTGATAAACCTGTGACGGCTTTCATCGATGCCTTTTAAGTTTTCGAGATTGCCGGCATACGTCAACGCATCGAGATCGAAGATATGAACCTCCGGCCGCTCGTCCAACACCATCCGAACAAACGCCGACCCGATAAAACCGGCCCCGCCAGTTACGAAAATTGTCTTCATAGTTCGCAAATTAGAAACAGGATATACAGGATTATCAGGATAAGTTATACCTTTTCATCCTGTCCATTCCGTCTATCCTGTTTTATGTTCCCGTTATTAGGTATTACGTTTTCGCTCTTCCAGGTGCCTCGTGGTGTGTTCGGTCACTGTTGAAGGAAGTTGGGCGAGGTCGTCAGTTTCATAAAAGGAGGGCGGGGCATTCTCGCTATCCGGCAGCGCGGGCTTCTGAACCGCGGCTGGTTGCGGATCGCGCTCGGCAAGAAGACGTTTTAAGGCCCGTGCCTGAAACATCCGCGATATTCCGGTACCGAGAAAATAGGACGCGAACGCGAGAAAAAACAAAGCGAGTACGGCAACTCGCATCGAGACCGCGAACGCGACCGCCGACGAAAACAAGAATCCGGCGCCGATCAGCACGCCCCGCAATCCGGAACCGTAAAGATCGATCTGTTTCTCCGCAAGTGCCAGATCGCCTGTACGTCTTACTTCGATGGCTGCGGGCACGTTACTTACGTCGGCCCCGCACCCGCGGCAGAATTTCGTCTCATCGGCGTTCTGCAAACCACATTTAGGACAATACATATGCTTCGCTTCTTTCGGACTTAACGATTTTACCCTATCCATTGTTCATTCAAACTGATGGCGGGTTATCGTGCTGGCTGGCAAGGTAAGGAACGGCTATTGCCTAAATAGGTCTGGACGGACTTTGAAAGTGTAAGGAAAGTTTACACAAATCTTGAGAAGACGGGGGGTAAGATCATGCGTAACTTGGGTTTATTCGGATTTATTGCCGCTGCATTTTTTGTTGTCATAATGGCGAACGGGTGTGATACGTTCACCGCAAATTCGAACGCGAACGGTAATGTAGCGAACGCCAACAGAAACACCAACGCGGTGCTGGTCAACGCGAACACGAACAGGCCGGCGAACGTTAATCGCTGGAGTAATGTCAACGCGAATATGACGCGCGAGGAATATGACAAGAACCGTGCGGAATACGAGGCCGACAAAGGCGGAAGCACGATCGGTGGGGGAATAAACGACAGCTGGTTGTGGTTCAAGACGAGGGCCGCACTTTTGACCAC
>DATFEW010000132.1:0-8950 GCA_035250805.1 Pyrinomonadaceae bacterium | reverse complement strand
GAGGGCGATCCCGAATCGCGTTTGTCGTCTCGTGTACGCAACGTTAGTCGGAAATCCGCAGAGCATATCTCAAACGTAACATTTGAAATATACCTATGAAAACAGCTTTTTTTATGAATGCCTCATCCGATGATTTCTTTTTGTGGGTGCGAACGTCGAAATCTATTCGGGTTTTCGAACGAAACGAAAAGATGACAATCACAGCGTTTGAGATAGCTTCTGGTCGGAGACGAAACTTCGACGAACTGCATGGTCTAACGTCTGAAAGTTTACAGTTGCCCCAACGCTTAGAAAGGATGACTTCTCCATACGAGGTGTGAGTCAAGGTGTGAGCCGCCCTAACTGAGACCCCTTACTATTGCTGTAAACTGCTGATTTTAATGGAGCCGCCCATCGGAGTCGAACCGACGACCTTTCGATTACGAATCGAATGCTCTACCAACTGAGCTAGGGCGGCTTGCGGGCGGGGAGTGATTCGGCAAAGAGCTGAATTTCAGACTATACTTTTCCGTGTTCGTGCCTGTCAAGCATTAGGCGGCGCATACGAACCGGATTATGGCTCTCAACTCTGAACCTCCCCGGATAACAAAACACAGCTTGTATCTTACCGTCGGGGCCGCCGTGTGTATCGCCGCAATCATGGCGTTTTTGCTACGATTCAACGGACGGATCTGGTGGTGCAAGTTCGGCGATTGGGCCATCTACATCAACGAAGCATGGAACAGCGGCCATACCTCACAGCACGTTTTCGATCCATATACCTTCACCCACGTTCTCCACGGCGTTCTGGGATTTTGGATCGCCGGGCTGATCCTAAAGAACTATCCAAGGACCGTCTGGCTGGTCGTGACACTTGCTGTTGAAGCCGCCTGGGAAGTTCTTGAAAACTCAAATTTCATTATCGAAAAATACCGCGAGAATACTGCATCGCTGGACTATTTTGGGGACACTATCCCAAATTCGCTCGGTGACCTTTTTGCGTGTGCGGCCGGGTTCCTGATCGCGTTAAAACTGGGTGTCTGGCGCTCGCTGGTGTTCTTCGTGATCGTCGAGCTACTGCTCCTCGTCTGGATCCGCGATGGATTTCTGTTGAATATTTTAATGCTGATCTATCCGCTTGAATCGATAAAAGGATGGCAAATGGGCGCCTGAAATACGGATTTCAACGCTCCCCGCGCGCAGCTTCAACTTGTGTTTCGATCTCAACAGCAAGTTTCCGTATTCCCGGCTGGTCGAACGTCTCGATCCATCGAAGAGACTCATCAAGAATACGCAGTTGATGTTCGGGCCAGTTCGGTGCACCGGCAACGGATCCGAACTCACCAATATAGTAAGCCGTTCTCGGCGCCCGCACGTTTTCCGATACAAGCTTGTCGACGGATAAAACGATCGTCGGTATCCCGGTTTGTTCGATGCCGCGGGCTAAGATCCCAAGCGTTTGGTGACAAAGCCGCGACGCCGGGATCAAAAGCGCCGCCTGTACCTCATACCGGTGAAGCCGGTCGGCCAGCCGCGGTGCAAGTTCGTCTGCAACGCGAACGGCATTTGGAATGTAGCTGCTTAAACTCCACCAGCATTCGTTCAACCGCCCGATCACGGCATTCGATTCATATTCGGTCAGGCGATCGATAGGGATTTGCGAGTTGCGGTCCGATTCGACCGCATTCGGAGCGTAGCCTTTAGCCATGTACCGAAGATCCGTCGCCTCGATCTCACGCGGGATCTCCCGGAAATCGAGATCGCCGTCGCGTGACTCAATATCAAAAGGCTTCGTACCGTCTATGTATGCGCCAGCTGACGAGATCAGGGCGAGGTTCAGCATCGGCAATGCGCGCCTCGACGGCGTCAACGGCGCGTGCTTATTGCTCACCCACGGATATCCGGAAAGCTCGTCGTTGGCGCGCCAGCGGGGGAACAGGGATGTAAACTCACCTTTCTTTTCGATAAGTTCGATGGGCATCAGGTCTTGAATTCCTTTTCAAAATTGTATGGTGCAGCCAACGGATCTTTTTTCTTGGCGCCCGCGTTTCGATTTGCGATCACAAAATACGCAAGAAGCGCCGCGCCCATGCCCACCATAAGAGTCCACACCGAATATTCGTGAAGCATGTTGAACTGGATCCGCAGCGGGTCGTCCGCGGCAAGCTCGTCGATCGGGCGTCCGATCTCCGCGCGTTTCATCGCGATCCAAAATCCAAAAACAAACTGACCGACAGCGCACGTAACCGCTGTGACAAGGAGCAAAAAGCGCTCGGTCCAAACGAGATATCGGTTCGCTGTTTTTGACCAAATGAATGACAACAGAAAAAGGAGGCCGAACAATGCCACGCCCGACAAGTTCAGGATCGCCAGCGTGCGGCTGACCACCAAACCAGCCATCTCACGCTGCGGCAAAACACCGAAGGCGCTTTGAGCGACGGCAATAAAGAAAAATGCGGCTCCAAGCCAGATCGCAACCAGAAGGAGCCGAATATCTGACAAAAACTTCATCGCATTCAGAACGGCAACAATTCCGTATTATCATTGTTTTAGTGAAAAAGGGCAAAACACTCGGCGGCTGCATAAGATGACGGTTGCTGAAGGCCTCACGGACGGCGCAAAACTCCTTCAGGAAAACTCGGTCGCGGAGCCCGAAAGTGAAGCGGTGCTGCTGATGAGCCACGCATTGAAGCGTGACCGAACATTTATCTACGCGCATCCTGAGTATCGTCTGAGCGCCGTCGAGTCGATCTTATTCAAAGCTGTTATCCGTCGACGTGCAACTCACGAGCCTTTTCAATACATTGTCGGTCGCCAGGAATTCTATGGGCTAGAATTTTACGTAACACCAGACGTGCTGATTCCGCGGCCGGAAACGGAGATACTTGTCGAAGCCGCGATCAAGGAATTTCGTGATCGAGAAAGCTGCAAGTTCTTTGAGGTTGGCGTGGGTTCCGGATGCATCTCCGTCTCTATCCTGGCAAACCTGCCAAATGCCACCGCCGTGGCGGCCGATGTTTCATATAACGCGTTGGTGGTTGCCGGCAACAACGCAGAAAACAATGGTGTTTCAGAAAGGCTCGAACTCCAGCTTTCGGATGTTTACGAATCTGTCGATGACCGCGAATTTGACCTGATCGTTTCAAACCCGCCGTATGTTGCCGCCGCCGATCTCGCCTCGCTGCAGCGCGAGGTACGGGACTTCGAACCGAGGGCTGCCCTTTCGGGTGGCCTTGACGGACTCGATGTCATTCGCCGGATAATTCAAGACGCGCCTAAACTGTTGAAGCCAAATGGTATGTTGCTGATGGAGATAGGCTGGGACCAATCCGATAGGGTCGGGAATATACTGGACCAGCTCGGCTGGAAAAATATCGAGAAAATGCCCGATCTACAGGGGATTCCGCGCATCATGAGCGCCCGGCGGGCCTAGATCGCTCCTCCCGGATGTTGCTTGCGTTTTCCTCTAATATGGAGTTAACATAAGGGCGTTCCGGCAAAGGTCCCCATTTTTAGTTGTCCGCTGTGACGGATGACTTTATTGGAATTGGCGATTTACGGATTTCCAGCCGGTTCAATTGTTGGAGCCTGCTTTTCAAGATTGATTCGGAGGTTTGGAAAATGATGTACGCTATATTGGCTTTGGTCGCGCTCCTGGTTTTCGCGGGATCCTTTTACCAATACCGTCAAACTGAGGGTGGCACAATTTGGATGGTCCTTGCGTTAGTCGGCATTGTCGCGGCCGTTGCGTTTGGCGGCCTGTTTCTCTCAGGCCGGGTGAATAAGAAAGAGGATATCCATATTACTGAGTGATCTCAGCGGTCATTAAGTGATGATCGCGGCTGCGGACAGACCGCATCCTGGTATTAATTGCGAACTGGCGGGTTTGCGGGTGAATGACCGCAAGCCCGTTTCGCTTTTTTCCACGCCTTAATTCGCTCGCTTGACAGGCGTTGAAAAGAGTACGATACTGCATTTCAAAATCAGACAAGTAGTACTTTTTGTAGAGCGGGAACGTCCGTCTCGAATGCTTCAATATCACTTCATATTAAGGAGAATTGGAATGAGGAAATTGTGCGCACTCACTTTTGTTTCAATGCTTTTCGCTCTGGCAGTTGCCGCTCAACCAGCGTCGACGAATGGTACCGCAGCTACGCCGAAAACGGACGATACCGCGAAAAATACGTCCGTTTTTCGACCCACTAAAGATCAGATCAAACAGGGACAGACGATCCTGAAGGAGAAGAAGCTCTATGATGGCGAGGCCACCGGATCTTACAACGACCCCACCCGCGCTGCCATTAAGAGTTTTCAAAAGGCCGGCGGACTTGAAGAAAACGGAAGGTTCGACAAAGCAACGCTTCAGAAAATGAACATCCCGCTTACCGAAGCTCAAAGCGGCGCAGCAACTGCATCCAAAGCTTCCACCTCGTCTTCGACGGCCAGCACGGGTACGAAGCGCCCGGCCCCGTTCCGCGCAAACGAAGAGCAGATCAAAGCTGCACAAAAGATATTGATCGATGGAAAGCTGTACACAGGAACGCAATCAGGAGATCTCGACCAGGCCACCCGTGATGGCCTAAAAAAATATCAGGAAGCTAATAAATTGAAAGTAACGGGAACGCTAAATGCCGTTACGCTCGAAAAAATGGGAATCGTACTCACCGACGCCCAGAAGGCGAATGTGGCAGCCGCAGCAGCATACGAAGCCTCGAAAAGTAATTAGTTAATGCTCAGGGGTGTTCGCTTCCGGCCGGAGTCTTGGCTCCGGCTTTTTGCGCGATGAGCGTAGGCTCGCAGTTTTGTTTTTTCGCGAGATCCGTTCTATTTTCAAAGTATGAGATACATCTTCTGTTCGTTTGTTTTTATCGCCTTGATCGGATCGGTTGGTATGTCGCAATCTGATGCGGAGAGCGCGATCCGCAAGGTTATGGCCGACCAAGCGGCCGCCTGGAATCGCGGCGATATCGAAAGCTTCATGCAGGGATATTGGAATTCGGACAAGCTTACCTTTGTATCCAGTCAGGTAACACGTGGATGGAAGCCCACGCTCGAGCGGTATAAGAAGACTTATGATACACGCGAAAAGATGGGCACGCTGACCTTTTCAGATCTCGAGATCAATGTACTTTCGAATGACGCTGCTACGGTACTGGGAAGTTGGTCGTTGGCGCGGGCGAACGATAGTCCGCACGGTAAATTTACTCTGATCTTTCGCAAATTCAAGGACGGCTGGAAGATCGTGCACGATCATACCTCGTAAAGGCATTCGAAAAGAAAAAACGCCGGGTATACCGGCGTTCGATAAGTTGTCTGTTGCAACCGCTAATCCACTCCCATTTCCCAACTCGGCGACGTGGAGCCGGTCCGCTTTGTTCCGAAGCGTAGAAACCGTTCATATGCCTGTCGGTGCGACTCTTCCATTTCGACGATCTCGGCCCCTATCAGATACTTCTCCGCAGACGTATGTATACCAACCTTTTCATACCGGCGGCCGATCACTTTCATCTTGATCTTACGGCCCGGGAGGTCGAGTTCGACTAGAAGCTTGCGGTCTTGTCCGACAAGATAAAATTCTTTGACGCGGATGGCATTTACCACGAACGCGATCCCGGTCTTGCTCACGTCTGCTGCCTCGCCGCTGATCGAAAGGCCCTCGATCGTTGTGTGAAGATTTCCGGTGGTTTTAACCGGTTCAAAAGAAACACGCACCGGAGCATCGCACTTTCGCCTTATCGAGTGCGTGTTGCGTTCCAAAACGCCGGACAGTTTTGTAAAAAGCTCACGGATCATGTGGGGGCTAAAAAAACGACCTTAAGTTGCTTGAATCCAATCATCTAACTCCATTTTTGCAAAAACGTCAAGCGACGTTTAACGCCATTGTCATTTGTCGATGGGCTTCCCACCGTTATCTGCACTCCTCATCCTGGGCTTCCCTTCTGCGTCAAGGTCGACCAAGAACGAAAGCTTTCCGCTTTTTCCATACACTGACGGCGTGGCCGTCGCACTATAGCGCTTGCGGTCCGCGGATAGCTTTAGCGAGTAATGATAGCCGGTCGTATCGGCCGAGGTAACATCTGAGGGCAGAAGACCCAATTCGACCAGCTTGGCGATCTCTGCTAATTCTCCCTTGTTCTGAAGTGCGTGGACCATCTCCGCCTTTGCAATGCGGTCCAGCATCTTCTTTGCTTCCTTCTCGTGGGTCTCGATCCGGAGGGCCAGAAAATAATTCTTTCCCTCCTTCTTAATCTGTTTTTCAACAGCGTCATCCGCCGAGAGGATCACCCAGATCTCGCCTTCCTTTCTCAGGCGGATCTCCTGAAGTTCGATCTTGTCATTGTCCTCGTTGGGAAGCTTCGCGGTGACCGTAGCCGAGTCGCCACTGATGATCTCGCCGTTTATTTCGACGTCAGCCGGCACATTTGCGGCGACAGCTTCAAAATCGACTGCGAATTCCTTGAGCTCATCGTCGGTCAGCCCCTCGATCGCAGGCCGGAGATTGGTCAAAAAAATAGCCTCGCGAATTTTCCTCTCGCGAAGCTTAGCGTAAAAAGCCTTGACTGTTTCGGATGGCGATCCGGGCTTGATCTCAATAACAGCACCCGGCGGCACTTCTTTCCCGGCCCTGTTGGAAACTGGGGCCCCTTCAGGCGCACCCGCCTTCGAGGCCTCGACCGAGCAGCCTGAAACCGCGATAACTACAATAATAGCTAGACAACAAGGAATAGAGGCCGCATTGATCTTCACTGTAAAGTGTCTCCCGAAAAGCTACGGTGAAAAGCGATGTCTCGAACGAGACCGGCATGTCCGGGGAATGGAGAGACACGCCACCTTAAAGTATAGCGTGTCCCGTAAAAAAATGTAAGACCAAATTTCGCCTTTACAGGTCGCCCTCGCGTACTTCGGTTGCCGCCGCCCCCTTCGGGCCAGTAAGGTTGCTATTGTTATTGCTCAGCAACGCCCCGCGTCCCACCAGATAGAGCACCGCCGCGATCCCCGCGAACGGCAGGAGGCCAAGCAGATCGGACGTAAATAGCGGATTCGAGTGCTCGGCCCAGGTTTCGAAGCTCTTGACCGTATCACCCAGGAAACCGGCAGAGAATGCCACCAAAATACCGGCTAGCGCGCCGCCCGCAATGTAACCAGACGCCAGCAGAACGCCGGGACTCTTGTCCGTTTCCGCGATCATCTGCTCTTCAGTAAGATTCTTGTCCCTGAGTTTCTTATAAATGACCTTATCCACGCCCCAACGGACCATACCGCCGACAAAGATCGGGGCCGAGACCGCGATCGGGAGGTACAGCCCCACCGCGAACGCAAGAGCCGGGATCCCGGCAAGCTCCAGCACGATCGAGATCATCACGCCAAGAAGCACGAGCCCCCAGGGCAATTCCTGGCTCAGGATGCCCTTGATGATATAGCTCATCAGCGTCGCCTTGGGTGCGGAGTATTTCGTTACTTCGGTCCCGTCGGCTTTTTCCGTAATAGTGCCGTTCACTCCCGGATCCACAAGATATGCGATCGCGCCGGTCGTTGCCACCAGATACTTCCCCGGTGGAATTCCGCCCTCGGAATCCGTCTTGTGCCAGCCGCGATAGGTGGCGGGATCGCCAGTGACCTGTTCAGGACCTCCGACTTCGGCTCCGGGCGGAACCATCGCATCTTTCGGGAAATTCTGCTGGATCCGGTAGACGACCTTGCCGCTTTCATCAACAAGAAAGCTGCCGGCCGGAATGTCCTTTATTACCGGGTCCTTTTCTCCGGGTGGCACCTGATTTTCAAGAACTCTATAAGCACCCGCGACTGGCGGTGCAATCTCATCCGCATACGCGGGCAGATCCGACGCATCAACTACAACTTCCTTGTCCTTTACCCTGGCGAACGTTGTCGGCCCTGCATAGATGGTGCCGGTATCATTAAGCGCGAGCAGGATCGGCCCGAGCACCAATGCGGATGCAAGTGCTCCGATAAGAATGGCAACCTGTTGTCGCCACGGCGTTCCGCCTACCCAGAATCCGGTTTTTAGATCTTGTGAAGTGGTCCCGCCGTTCGAAGCTGCTATGCAAACGATCCCCCCGATCGACAGCGCCGTTACAAAAAAAGGATCGGGCGCCGTCCAGCCAAGCATCAGGAAAACAAGACAGGTCAGCAGCAAAGTGGCGACCGTCATTCCCGAGATCGGATTCGAAGATGAACCGATCTCGCCTGTCAATCGCGACGACACCGTAACAAAAAGAAATCCGAAGACGATGATCAGTATGGCACCGACAATGTTCATCTTCAGTGCCGGAACAAATGCGATGACAATAATGAGGGCGAGAATGCCGCCAATCACGAATTTGATTGAAAGGTCCTGGTCGGTTCTAGGAACAATGTCTGTCTGTTTCTCAGCACCTTTTTTTCGAAGATCGGCAACGCTTCCTCTTAGGCTATGAATGATCACCGGCAATGACCGGAAAAGGCTGATAATACCGCCCGCCGCGACGGCGCCCGCGCCTATATAAAGGATATAGTCGGCCTGGATGCTGTTCTTGCCCTGAATGCCCATCTCCGAGATCGGCAGCAACGCCGGGGCAAGCGGTTCCGTCAGACCGCCGCCGAAATATTTGATGGCCGGGATCAGGACCAAATAGGACAATGCGCCGCCCGCGAACATTATGCCCGCGATTCGCGGCCCTATGATATAGCCGACCCCGAGCAGTGCGGGGTTGTTTTCAAGCGAGATCGACCCACCTTCGAACGGACGTCCGAACACCTTGCCCGGGACCTCCCGCCAGCCCTTTAGGACCATCATTATCGAGTAAAACAGGAACCCGATCGCAAACCCGATACTGATTATTTTTCCGCCGTGCGTAGCCGAGTCGCCGGCCTCGGCAGTATCACCCTCGTGCGAGGCTTCTCGCGATTCCTGGGAAGCTCCCGCCATCAGAACCTGTGCGCAGGCCGTGCCTTCGGGATATTTCAATATGCC
>DATFEW010000130.1:0-2925 GCA_035250805.1 Pyrinomonadaceae bacterium | reverse complement strand
ATGACGGTTGAAACACAAAAGGTGACATGCTTGCGGGATCAGATTTCATTTGAGAGTCGTGCCGGGCGTCCTACTATTGAAGAGGTGGAACCCGACCTATTTCCGAAGGCGAATGTCGAATCGTTCGGGCGGTGTGGCGAGTATTCGGTAGAACAAATGGAAGTGCGCTACTGCCATTACTGTAGAATAAAACGAAACGACTGGATTCGAGACAATTCTTGAGCTGTAGGTCACACGTTGGTCTGATCAGAGTTGCATGGCTGAAGAAGTAGACAAAACGAAAGAACCGGAAGAGCCGCTGATGCCGCAGCCGTTCGAGATACCGGTCCTGCCGCTGCAAAATACAACTCTATTTCCTGAGACGGTCGTGCCGCTTGCCGTAGGCCGTGACCGTTCAATGCTCGCCGTTGAATCCGCCCTCGCGACCGAAGAAAAGCTTCTCGGCTGTATCACCACGAAAACCGAAAACGTAACGGGCGATGACGCCAAATTCGAAGACCTCTACAAGGTCGGTACTATCGTAAACATCAAGCGGATGATGCGGAATGAGGGCGTGATGCAACTGATCGTCCAGGGCCTTGATCGTTTTCGCGTGGTCGAATGGCGAAACGACGCGCCCTATATCACCGCCAAGATCGAAGTACTCCCTGACCTGATTAGACGTGATGAGGAAGAGATCGAAGCTCTCAAGCGAAATATACAGGGAATGGTGCAAGAAGCCCTCGCGATACTTCCACAGGTGCCGCCTGAGATCCGCATGGCCGTGATTTCGCAGCAGGACCCGGTGCAGCTTTCCTATTTCATGGCGTCCGTTCTCGATCTTGGCGTTGAAACCGAGCAGAAAATGCTCGAAGCGGAAACGGTTGACGAACTTCTTACGTTGACCCATGCGGCTCTCGCACGCGAGCTCGAAATAATGCAGATCCGATCAAAGATCGCCACGGAAGCTCAGAGCGAGATGGACAAGTCGCAGCGGGACTACGTTCTCCGGCAGCAGTTGAAGGCCATCCAGAAGGAGCTAGGCGAGGACGAGACCGGCGAGAAGGCGGAGGCCGGGCAGCTGCGCGACCGGCTTGAAAAAGCTGATCTGCCCGACGAAGTTCGCAAGGAAGCCGAGCGTGAATTAAAGCGAATGGAGCAGCTTCCGCAGACCGCTCCGGATTATCACGTGATCCGCACATATCTCGAGTACGTTCTTGAGCTGCCGTGGCTAAAATCGAGCGAGGAAAAACTGGATCTCACCGAGGCCCGAAAGGTCCTGGATGAAGATCATTACGGTCTCGAAGACATCAAGGAGCGGATCTTAGAGTCGCTCGCCGTCGTCAAACTTCGACCGGATTCGAAGAGCCCGATACTCCTTTTCGTCGGGCCGCCCGGGGTAGGCAAGACCTCACTCGGACGTTCGATCGCGCGTGCGCTCGGGCGTGAATTTGAAAGGATGTCGCTGGGCGGGATGCGGGACGAGGCTGAGCTGCGCGGCCATCGCCGGACATATATCGGCTCAATGCCGGGACGGATAATTCAGGCACTTCGCCGCGTGGGTGTAAACAATCCGGTGATGATGCTGGATGAGATCGACAAGCTTGGTAACGATTACCGTGGAGACCCGGCATCTGCCCTCCTTGAGATTCTCGACCCGGCGCAGAACAACACGTTTCGCGATCATTATCTCGATCTGCCTTTCGATCTTTCAAAGGTTTTCTTTATCGCCACGGCAAACCAGCTCGGACCGATTCCACTGCCGCTCCGAGACCGTATGGAGATCATCCAACTTGCGGGTTACAGCGATCGGGAAAAACTCAACATTGCAAAGCAGTATCTTGTGCCGCGCCAGATCACCGAGAACGGCTTGAAGCCTGAACAGTTTGAGATCAACGATGACGCGATCAATTTACTGACATCGCGATACACGCGCGAAGCCGGCGTCCGTCAGCTTGAACGGTCCATCGGGAACATCGCACGCAAAGTTGCTCTCAAGGTTGCCGAGGGCTCCGACGAAAAGGCTGTGATCGATCCGGAAAAAGTTAGGGAACATCTCGGTCCGCCGAGATTCTTCCCCGAATCGGCCCGTGAAGATATGCCGATCGGCGTCGCCACCGGAATGGCATGGACCGAAATGGGCGGCGAAGTCTTGTTTATTGAGGCGACCGCGCTTCCGGGGAGCAGCGGGTTGACACTAACGGGCCAGCTTGGTGACGTGATGAAGGAATCGGCCCAGGCAGCGCGCAGCTATCTATGGTCGCACGCAGCGGAATTTGCTATCGATCCTGAATTGATCAAACAAAACGGCGTCCATCTTCACGTGCCGGCAGGTGCGATTCCTAAGGATGGTCCGAGCGCCGGTGTCACGATGGCTACTGCGCTCGCGTCGCTGTATACAGGTCGGAAGGTGCGGAACGATACGTCGATGACGGGCGAGATCACTTTGTCGGGATTGGTGTTTCCCGTCGGCGGCATTAAGGAAAAGGTACTTGCGGCACATCGTGCGGGCATTCGCCGGATCGTGCTGCCCGCTCAAAATGAGAATGACGTGGAAGAGATCCCGGCCGATGTCCGTAAAGAACTTGAGATAATTCCCGCGACGCGCGTCAGCGATGTTCTTAAAGCCGCGCTCGAACCCGCAGTGGACGATCAGGCCGATACGAAAGAGTACGTCATCGGCGAACTCGACGGAAATAAGTCAGAACCCGCCGATCGTTTGATCGCAAAGGAGAAGGGTGAGTCCTAACCTTCCGCCTCGAGTAACTTTTTCGCCTCTAAAAGCTCCTTTCTGTGCTCGTCCGTTACAACTGGAAAATGCAGATCCATGGATTCCAGCTTTCTTACGATTATCTCCGATACCACCAGACGCGTGAACCACTTTTTGTCGGCAGGAACCACGTACCACGGCGCGCTCGCGGTTGAGGTCGACTGGATCGCTTCCGT
>DATFEW010000319.1:0-5469 GCA_035250805.1 Pyrinomonadaceae bacterium | reverse complement strand
CCGGCGATCGCGCCGCTTCGCATAGCTTCGAGACAAGCTTCGAGAAGGAGTTTTTCAAGGAAAGGATCGCCGACCTGCACCGTGGGACGTTTCTCCATCGCAGCCTCGTCAAACTCCGCCGATGCCATCGTTGCGCCGTGGATGCCGTCTCGCCCGGTCTTTGCGCCCGCATACAAAACGGGATTTCCTATCCCCTCGGCTTTACCAAAAAATATCTGGTCGTGGCGCACAATGCCGAGGGCAAATGCGTTCACAAGCGGATTCAAAGAATAGGATTCATCAAAGACCACCTCGCCGCCTACGGTAGGCACGCCGAAACAGTTGCCATAATGGCCGATGCCTTCCACACAGCCTTTGAGGATCCTGCGGTTTCGCTTTCCGTGCTTTGGATCGTCAAGCGGCCCGAACCGTAGACTGTTCATTGCCGCGATCGGACGAGCGCCCATCGTAAATACGTCACGAAGAATGCCGCCGACCCCGGTTGCCGCTCCCTGAAACGGCTCTATGAATGACGGATGATTGTGCGATTCGACCTTGAAAGCCACACACCAGCCGTCTCCGATATCGACGACCCCGGCATTTTCGCCCGGCGGCACGATCACGCGGGGCCCGCTCGTCGGCAAACGCTTTAGATGATGTCGCGACGACTTATACGAGCAGTGCTCAGACCACATAACGCTAAAAATGCCTAGCTCGGTGAGGTTGGGTTCGCGCTCCATGATCTCTTTGATTCGGCTGTATTCTTCGGGGGTGAGGTTGTGCTGCCCGACGATATCAGGCGTGATAACTGTTTCGTTCATTATCGGTTGGCTTCCCGGGCCAAAAACAAAACAGTAATTCTATCGTTTTGGGTTAGTGATGTCGATGTGTGATTACTTGGAAACCGCAGTAACAAGCTTCTCTATCTGCGGCCGGACAACTTCCAGCTGCACCTTGCCCTGTCTTACATAGACAGCGTTTCCTTTTGGGTGATAAAGGATCGTGAACGGCATGCCGCCGTGCCACTCTTTTGAAACGGTCGGGATCACCGCGGCTTCGTCGGCTGTTTTCAAAACGAATGCAGGCATCTCCGCCTTCATAGCCGCAAGGAAGCGCGTCACAGGGCCGGGTATATCAGCCGGGTCGTCGAGAGAGATCGTGATGAAGTCGATCTTTCCTTTGAATTCGTTATCGAGCTTAACAAGATCTGGAAATTCCTCACGGCACGGCTCACACCACGTCGCCCAAAAGTTCACGAGAAGCGGCTTGTCCTTTGGAACAAGGACTGCCTTCAGCGCGACCTCATCGATAAGCTTGATATCCGGAAGCGCCGTTTTCATTGCCGCGATAGCCTTCGGCGGCTGTGCTTCCGAGTCTACAGATAAAAACAGGACGAAGAGCCAACCGAGTACGGCAGCTTTCGTCCCGCACGAACAAAGATATTTCATCTGAAATTAAATCTACGCGCCGACTCGTTTGATAGTACAGCCAAATGCGTTTGCGCGTGTTTTCTCGATCTTTTTGCCGCCCAGAGCCGAATCAAAAGCCGTCTTCAGATAACGCTCCTGGATGTTCTTTCCGCTTCGGTCGTTATCGATCGCACCGTGGTAAAGCAATACGTTCTTGCCATCGAAGTAATAAACCTCCGGCGTGACCGTAGCACCCCATTTGTCGGCGAGCACGTTACCCTTGTCAATCAGGATCGGAAATTTATAGCCAAATTCGGTGGCGTTTGATTTCACCCAGTTCAGATCTTCCGTCACGTTCGAGTTTATCCCCACAAAATTGATCCCGTTTGCCTGGGCCTCGGCGGCGATCTCGTTGATACGGTCCTTATAAGCCTTAACAACCGGGCATTGTGCGGAAAGCCATACGACCACGGTGCCCTTTTTTCCTTTTACACCGTCCAGGGTCTGCATTTTTCCCTCGGTATCAGGAAGCGAAAAGCTTTCGACGGTTGCTCCGATCTCAAGGCCGCCCCCGGCCTGTGTCATCCCCGGATATGCGACAAATACAAGCATTGCAAAAAAAGTCACCAAAACGACCAATTTTCGGTTCATAGCTGCAAACTCCTCTTTGAAATGAAATTAACGGAAAACATTCTATCAACAACACGATGTTCGGACAAGACTCCCAGTATTGCACGGACTTTCTCAGTTTCCTTTTGTTGGACGCTTCAACGACGAATTTTGCTGCATTTGCCCGTGGTAAAATTCACCAATACCGTTATAATTCCCCGTTACCTAAGGAAAGTGCTAAACCCAGGCGATAAGATCTTCCAATATACGATCACCAGTGCGCTCGGATCGGGCGGGATGGGTTCTGTGTATCTTGGCCGGGACTCCAAACTTGACCGTGTCGTGGCGATAAAGTTTCTTCACGATGAATACAGCTCGCACGATGAAGCGATCAAACGGTTCACACGGGAATCAAGGGCGGCGTCGGCGCTCAATCATCCGAATATCATCACGATATACGAGGTTGGTGAATGGATGGGCTCCAGTTTCATCGTGATGGAATATGTCGAAGGCGAGAGCCTGCGCGAATTGATCCGGAACAAGAGCTTAAGCCTCGCCGACACTCTGAATATCGTGATACAAGCGGCTTCCGCACTCAGCGCGGCTCACGACAAGGGCATAGTTCACCGCGACATCAAGCCTGAAAACATAATGCGTCGCCCCGACCACCTAGTGAAAGTTCTGGACTTCGGTCTTGCAAAACATGTGGACGCATTTGGCTCGGCACGGGATTCGGATCCTCAAATGACCACCGAGATCGCGACCACTGAGCCCGGATTCATCATCGGTACCGCGGCCTATATGTCACCGGAACAGGCACGGGGAAAGCTCACAGATTCTAGAACCGACGTCTGGAGCCTCGGGGTCGTTCTCTATGAAATGATCACGGGCAAGCTGCCGTTTTCAGGGGAGACGAAGAGCGACATTCTGGCATCGATCCTAAAATCAGATCCACCGCCCCTTTCCAGCTCTTCGTGGGAGCTCTCACACGAGTTCGACCACATTTTCAAAAAGGCCCTTGGAAAGGACCGTGACGAGAGGTATCAGGTCGTTAAGGACATGATCCTCGATCTGAAAATACTAAAGAACGAGCTTAAAGATCGTGATTACGAGCCAAACTTCACTACCTCGGCGAAAACGTCAAAGTTTCCACTTACAACGGAGGATGAAGGGTTTCATCAGACGACGAGCTTTGGTTTGCAAAACACCCTTTGGTGGGCCTTGATACCGGGAGCAGCCCTGGTGGGGCTTCTGACCGGCTGGTTTGTGTGGCAATGGTACAACGGCTCAGATCCTGCGAGTGGAGCGCCGCTTGCTTCCACCCAGATCACAAGCTGGAAAAGTGACCTGGGTGAGGAGGGTTCAAGCCGGCCGCGGTTCTCGCCCGACGGCAAACTGATCGCTTACGGCGCGCTAAAGAACGGAAAAAAGTCCATCTGGCTAAAACAGGTAAGCGGCGGCGATCCTTTCACGCAGAAACAAGATGACTCCGTCGACGACAGCCCGTTATGGTCTCCGGACAGTGGAAAACTCGCGTTCTTTTCGGACAAAGGCGGCCGAACCGGCATTTGGACCGCACCGGCGTTGGGAGGAGCGGCGACCCTGCTTGCTGCAACAAATGGCCGGGGAAGTCTGGTTCACTGGTCCCGGGATTCGTCAACCATCTATTACGAGCTGTTTCAAAACCTTTACGCGCTGAACACGGCTTCGAAAGAGATCACAAGACTCACGGACCTCGACACGTCACACGTCATCGACAGGGGCTTCAGTATCTCGCCGGACGAAAGGTCGATCGCGTATGCAAACCGCGAGGGAAATCAAAAAGACATTTGGACCTCCGGGTTGCGCGGGGAAAACCCTTTCCGCGTCACTAACGACGCGCATGACGACTCGGGGCCTGTCTGGCATCCGGACGGTAAGCGAATAATCTTCAATTCGGACCGTACCGGCACCAAGCAGATCTGTATCGTTAACGTCGGCGGCGGCCAGCCCAGGCAACTGACCGTGAGTGACACCGATAGTTTCGTTTCCGATGTTTCCCAGGACGGCACGAAACTGCTTTTCACTTCTACCAAAGACGACGCAGACCTTTGGGGAATTCCGATCGATGGCAACGGCAAGGAGATCCAGGTGACCTCGGATATAGGAGTTGAGTTTTGGCCGGATGTTTCCCCGGACGGCCGCAGCATCGTCTACCAGGCAATCAAACGTGCCAGTACGGGCGGGAAAGTGTTGAATTGCAATCTCTTCACCCAGAATTTTGACCGGGATGCTCGTTTGTCGCAGGTCGCGGCTGATGGGTTCGGTCCTCTGTGGTCGCCGGACGGTGGTCGTATTGCGTACCTGAGATCCGACGGCGGAAGGAACACATTGTGGGTCACGTCAGTGAATGCATCTGACGCGCAGCGCGTAACGGAGCCCGGCGTCTTGTTTGGCGGGTGGTCTCTGCTGCCATACAACAGGGTTCAAAAGAACGACTTCCAATGGTCGCCCGACGGAAGTTCTCTCATCTACAGCGCCATACGAGACGGCGTCTCAAATATTTGGCAAACTCAGATCGACGGCTCTGGCGAGAAACAGCTTTCAAATAATACAGAAAAGACCTTACTCTTTTTCAATCCCGTGTTCTCAGGTGACGGGCAAGCGATCGCCTGGTCGGGGATGACGACGAGCCCGCCCGAAAACCCCAAGTGGAGCGTGTGGCTACTTTCGGATGGAAATGTAAAACAGGTCGGTACTTATGATTTCCTTACCCGCCTGATCGGGTGGACACCCGACCGGCGGCTTATTCTTAGATCCGTACAAAGCAAGCGTGAGCCTTCAGGGGTTCCGGGCGATTTCAATATCGTGGAATTAGAGCCTTGGACGTCTGACCAACGACATCTCGCCTTGATAAAAGATGGCTATTTTCAAAACATCGCCATGACGCGTGACGGGAAAACGCTCGCATTCGTGGCGCGATCTGCGGCTGGAGATGTCGTCAAGACAATGTCGCTTTCAAACAATTCCTTAAAAGAACTTGTGGAAAGCGACGATAACCGCGTATATTTCTCCAATCTTGTATTTGCACCCGATGGCAAAACGCTTTATTTCGGCAAGCAGGCAAATTGGCAAGTGATCTCGACAATCAACGATTTCAAGTAGGAGGACAGATGCAACAAACTGAAGCCACATACGACGATTTTTCGAAGGCTTACGTTCGACTTCGCACCTTGCTGGATTCACTCCAGGCGAACATGATCAAGTACTGTATGGAGAGTACGAGTCTCAGCGCGCGTGTCGATCGAATGAAAGGCGTTGAGGAAGAACTAATGAACCTTATCGGCAAAGTCGGCGGGGACGGACCTTGTTCGGACGGCTACTACCTTTGTAACGGGGTGTGTGTGCCGTATCAATGCGTTGGACAGTCTGAGGACGAGTCGGTCAGTACGCGGGCAGCTACTAAGCAGTCAGCGACAAAGAAGGATTGATC
>DATFEW010000302.1:0-12965 GCA_035250805.1 Pyrinomonadaceae bacterium | reverse complement strand
CCTTGAGTATTATTCTCTCGGGCGGTGTCCGTGTATTTTGCCCTTGGTTTCGAATATATAACGTAAGGAGTAACGTCCGCTCGTCCGTCGTTAGAGCCGTAGGTAACACTGTTATCCACTTCATCATCAGAAGCGTACTCGGCTAACAGCACTAAAGTAAATACTAAACCCAGAATGCCAACGAGAACTATACCAACAAACAGGAGAACCCATTTAAGAATCGATCTATTCGAACTCATCTCCACAGTTCAAATGCAAGAAACCACAGATTAACACAATGCTTTGAAAGCGTTAACCTGTGGCCCTGATTATCGTCCGACCTATTTTACATGGACCGTCTTCATCTTTAATTCCTTGTGTTTCGCGACCGGCAATGGAGGCGGCGGGACAGCAAGGTTGATGTCTGGCGGCAGCGATTCAAAGCTAGCGTTTCGCTCGCTTCGAGTTGCCTCAAGCTCCTTTTTCAGACGGCAGTTGTCGCGGCGAAGATCCTCGTTTTCCATCTTCACCCTCCGGTACTCACGCATTTTGCTCGGCCCACGCCGAAAACCGCTGAGATCAGGAACGGCAAGCGATACGAAAAAGCTCGCAATGAATAGTCCTGCGACAAAACTTAATAGGAAAGGTACGACTCGTTTGAAGACGGCTCTGGAAAGCATGACTACACCCCTCTTGGATCTATTACGGCACCTCTTCTTCTATGATGAAGCCGGTTTCGGCTTTGGTTGCCGATAACACAAATTGTTCCGCAAGATACATAATAGCCCTTTTTCGCCTGGACGAAAAGAAAAATCCGTTCCAATACTTTAAAAAAGTTTCCGGTGGTCGACCGCTTTTTGCTCCCGAATACGATTTCCTTTACAATCTCGCTCGAAGCATGATCGCATTTCTATCGGGCAAACTTCTCGAAAAAACGGCCAATTCTGTGATCGTCGATGTCTCGGGTGTCGGCTATGAGGTACTGATCCCACTTTCGACCTTCTATGAGATAGGTGAGGTGGGGTCCGAGATACAGCTTCGCATCTATACGCATGTCCGCGAGGATGCGATACAGCTTTTCGGATTCAAAACGAATCAGGAACGGGACCTTTATCTGAAGCTGATCTCGGTCCAGGGCGTAGGAGCCAAATCGGCGATCACGATGCTATCCGGCTTGAGCGCGGATGAGATAATCGAAGCGATCCGTAAAGACAACCTTCCAAAACTCACGGCGATTCCGGGCGTTGGGCGGAAAACTGCCGAACGCCTGGTCGTAGAGCTTCGAGATAAAGTCGGTGAGCTCGCGATGACGGCCGCCGCGGGCGATCCCGGCGCCGCATCCGGCAGGACCGGCGACGACGTCTTTGACGATGCCCTTTCGGCACTTTTGAATTTAGGTTACCAGCGAAATGCGGCGGAAAAGGCCGTCCAGCAAGTTCGCCGTGACGGCGTTGAGGCCAATGTCCAAAAGATTCTCCGCGCGTCACTGCAGAAGCTTGCAAAATAGTCGCCTTTCCGATGCAAGACATCCTCGACCAGTTCCGCGCCGACATTTCAAAGCTCGATCGCAAGGCGGTAATAGCTCTCTGCTATACGGCTTTGGCCTCCACCTGTATTTATTATCTAAAGAATGAGCTGTGGGTAGCATCCTTTCTATCGGGTACTCGATTCGAAGATCTTACCGCGTTGATCCAAACATCATCGGACAACAATTTACCGACCTTAAGCTGGTGGGTGTTGTTGGTCATGATCTTCTACCTCGTGATCCCAGCCCTGATCATCAAGTTTGGTTGGCATCAGGACCTGAGTGAGTACGGCCTGAGCCTGGGGACCGAGCCCCGCCCGCTGCAACTGCTTGGAGCTTGCGTGGCGATAATGCTCCCGCTCGTATATCTGATGTCGCTGACAGAAGGCTTCGCTGCAAAGTACCCGTTCCTTCAGATATACAACGGCGAGCCCTACATCGGCCAGACGCTTCTTTTTTGGGAACTGATATACTTTCTACAGTTTTTCGGGATCGAGTTTTTCTTTCGCGGCTTTTTGGTACACAGTCTCAAACCGAGCCTCGGGCTTTACTCGATATTTGTAATGACGGTGCCGTATTGCATGGTGCATTTTGGCAAGCCGCCCGCCGAGACGATCTCGGCGATCATTGCTGGGATCTTCCTGGGCTGGTTGAGCTATCGGAACGGGAGCATCTGGCTGGGGCTGATCCTTCATTGCACGGTCGCGTTTTCGATGGATATTCTCGCTCTTTACAATAAGGGACTCTTGTGACAACCTCCGCGGTGCTCAATATCAGAAACGAAGACCTTTCGCCCGAGGAAACAAAATTCGAGGCAAGCCTTCGGCCCGCCCAATTGTCGGAATACGTCGGCCAGAAGAAGGTCAAGGACAATTTGCGTGTGTTTATGAAGGCGGCGTTGAAACGGCGTGAGGCACTCGACCATATTCTACTGACCGGCCCGCCGGGCGTGGGTAAGACGACGCTTTCGAACATCGTTGCAAACGAGATGGGATCGACGCTTCGTTCAACAGCCGGCCCGATTATCGAAAAGGCGGGCGACCTTGCCGCGATCATTACCAATCTTGAGGACGGCGACGTGCTCTTCATCGACGAGATCCACCGGCTGCATCCTGCGATCGAGGAGATCCTGTATCCCGCGATGGAGGATTACCGACTCGATCTCGTGATCGGACAAGGTGCCGGGGCACGAACGCTGAACATGCCGCTGCAGAAGTTCACGCTGATCGGAGCGACAACGCGGCCCGGGTTGATAACAGCTCCACTAAGAGGACGTTTCGGCATCACGTTCCATCTGGATTTTTACGCCGTCGAAGAGCTGCAGCAGATCGTTGAGCGTTCGGCGGGGATCCTGAATGTCGAGATCGACTCGCGGGGCTCCGAAGAGATCGCGCGCCGTTCGCGCGGAACACCGAGGATCGCAAACCGCCTACTGCGACGCGTACGCGATTATGCCGAGGTCGACCACGACGGCCGTATAACGCAGGACGTTGCTAAAGACGCCCTCGACCGGATGGAAGTCGATGTTTTCGGTCTCGACGAAATGGACCGCAAGTTCCTGATCACCATCATCGAAAAATTCGACGGCGGCCCGGTCGGCCTTGGGACGTTATGTGCCGCTCTTCACGAAGAAAAAGATTCGATAGAAGAGATCATTGAGCCCTATCTACTTCAGATCGGTTTTCTTCAACGCACGCCTCGAGGCCGGATGGCGACGCGTCGTGCCTATGAACATTTCAACCTTCGTCCGATCATGAAGGGCGGGGCATCCCATCCTCTATTCGAATAGTACGGCCTCTCGCAGGCCTTTAATTCTTGATTTCGACACCGGGCAGTGGCATTATTTTCTAAGCCATTTTGATTTTGCATCTTGTTCAAATTTTTAGAGCAATTGCTAACCACCCTTCTCTCTCAGTTTTGGAAAACCAGGCGGTCCCACGACCAAGGATTATTTCAATATGAAAGCTCCCGTCTCGTCTTTGTTTCGCGTCTTTAGCCCATTGCACGCCAGGTTTAGAAAGCCGGTAGAGGTCGTATCTTACCGAGCCTTGGTGATCATCGGATTGAGCCTTACGATCGTGGTTACCGCCCTGATGTTCGACCTGGCGTCGGATGCTCAGGAACGCCCGCAATCCCGGTCATCAATATCAGAAGACAACAAAACGTCTATCTCTCCCAAGTCAGACACGGAGAAGGGCTCCCGAATGCCGGAAAACTACGACATCCGGATGATGAACACCGAAGCGGCAAAGCGGGTGATAGAAAAAAGCGCACCGGGGCTCCAGAAGAAGGACATAACTGCTAAGGCGGTCCAGCAAGGCCGGGCGATCGCAGGTGGGCTGGCGCGATTGAAAAAAGAGGCCCCGAAGGCCGAGGTCGATATCTCACCATTAACGGCCGCCGTTGAAATAGTCAGAAGCCCGTCGGGCCTGACAGGCCCGGACCACCGTAAGGATGGATCGGCGATCGTTCGAGATTTTCTATCGGAAAACATGGCTCTCTACGGTCTGGACAGCGGCGATATTGGCGAACTGAATTTCATTGGGGAAAGTGTTTCTCCCGCCAGCGGCCTGCGAATGGTCCGGGTGGAACAAATGGTGAACGGGCGGCCGATCTTTCAAAGTGAATCACGGTTCATTCTCGGTCCGGACGGTCGTATTGGGAAGTCTCTTGGATCGATGATCCCGAACGCTGGCGAAGCGGCACCGTCGCTGGACGGCGTATTGTCACCGGGCGAAGCTCTGCGTTTGACAATGGAGCCGATGGGCGTGCAGCTCGACCCCGGCCTGATGAAAACCACGCCGTCAAAAAGAGATGGGTTCAGCGCTCAAATAAAAGCAAACGATCCGAGCATCGGCGGTGATGTAACAAGTAAGCTGGTTTATTTTCCAATGGCTCCGGGCGTTCTGGTTGCGGCCTATTCGCAGACGGTGTTCGGGACAAATGAAGATTGGTATGTGCTGGTTGATGCGCGTGATGGCACCCTGCTTTGGCGCAAGAACATCCGATCCCACGCCTCAACCCAAGACGCACGATTCCGTGTTTATGTACAGGCGGATGGTACGACACCGGCTGATAGCCCGGCACCGCAGTCGCCCTCGAATGCGCTTCCGAGCGCGGGAACGCAGTTCCCCGGCATCACGCCGTCGATCGTATCGATGTTTCTCGCCCAGAATGTTGCTGCCAGTCCCAACGGATGGATCAACGACTGTCCGGGCGGTGTTTGCACGGCGAATGAGACGCAAACGATTGGAAATAATGCCGTGGTTTGCATGGACCGAACCGTTGGAAACGTCACAACTACGAACGTCTGCGATACAGATGCAAATTCGATGCTCGACGGCAATGGAAGGCCGATGGGCAACCCGGATGCAAACACACGAAATCGCGATTTTCTAGGTGTAGCACCGCGTGATTTTGAAACGGGGTTTTTGCCGCCCCCACAGGGAGGCAACCCCGAGGTTGGACAGCATGCGACCGGTACCGGTCTCGCGTTCGACCAGTTTCGCCGCGGTTCGGTGGTTCAGCAGTTCTACAACACGAATTGGTATCACGACAAACTCCATGCTCTGGGTTTTAACCAGGCAGCAGGCAATTTCCAAAACGACAATTTTGGCGGTGGTGGACTCGGCAACGACCGCGTGCTGGTTGACGTTCAGGATGGAGCAGGAACAAATAATGCGAATTTTTCGACTCCGCCCGATGGTAACTCCGGGCGATCGCAGATGTTCAGGTTTACCGGCCCAACGATCGATCGCGACGGAGGCCTGGACGCGGAGATCTTGTTCCACGAGCTGACCCACGGAACAAGCAATCGCCTCATAGGCAACGCCGCCGGATTGTTCTGGGATATCGGATCGGGCATGGGGGAAGGCTGGAGCGATTTTTACGCTTTGGCGCTTTTAAATAACGCGAACACCGACGACCCGAATGGAAGCTATGCTTCCGGCGCGTACGCAACCTACAAACTCGGGGGACTTTTGGACAACTACGTATATGGCATCCGACGCTTTCCTTTTTCGACCAACAACTCGGTAAACCCGCTGACTTGGGCTGATCTTGATCAGACGACCTACAACCATTCAGGTGGTCTCCCGATCAGTCCGCTGGGCTTTGAATTCAACGGGGCATTAGAGGTCCACAACTCGGGCGAGATCTGGACACTGACGCTATGGGAGGTCCGCAGCCGGATCATCGCAGCGAACGGCGGAAATGTACCGGTCGGAAACCAGATCGCACTGCAGCTTGTAACCGATGGAATGAAGGAAACGCCGGACAATCCATCATTCATTCAAGCACGCGATGCATTGTTCGACGCTGATTGCGGGCCAGGTCCTAATCCCGTTTGTCCCAACGAGGATTCCATCTGGAACGGCTTTGCAGACAGGGGATTAGGCTATGGAGCACGTGTACCGAATTCGACGGTTTATACCATTACCGGTAATCCCGCGACCAGCTTTTCCGGACACATCGGTGTCGCAGAATCATTTCAGGCTCCTGATCTTGATGTCAATACTGTTGTTGTCAACGACTCGATAGGAAACAACACCGCTTCTGTCGACCCGAATGAACCTGTCTTGGTCCAGATCAACCTGAAGAATCCGTGGCGCGGTAGCTCGAAGACTGCGACCGGTGTCTCTGCAACATTAACCACGTCGACACCGGGTGTCGTGATCGAGTCTGGAAGCACAACGTATCCAAACATAGGCCCGAATTCGAATGCGAGCGCTAGCGGCGCCGCCCTGAGAATAAGAGCGCCCTCCGCCGCTGCCTGTGGTTCAAGGTTGAATTTCACACTCACGGTGACAAGCTCGCTCGGCACGGTGGCGAGGGATTTCTCGATTCGCGTTGGCCTGCCATCCGGCACTGACACCCCCGTGACCTATACGAGAGGCGGTCTGGGGATAACGATCGATGATGCCGAGAACATAGGAAAAACGGATTCGATGACGATCACCGACGACCTCGAAATCGCGGATCTGGATCTCCGTATGGACAATATCACCCATACATTTCCGGGTGATCTGACATTTGGCATTCGCGGCCCGAATGGATATGGTACGAATACCATGTACCTTCTAGGCGGAACCGGAGGTGGCGGTGGTGACGACAATATGGTCAATACCGTCTTTGACGACGAGTCCACCAATGAGGTTCTAGCTGAGGTCCCGGGTGCCGGGCCATACACGAAAAGCTATCGGCCCGTCTGGAACTCGCCCGTATGGGATACGGTCACGGGATTCCCGCCCGCCGAGCCTAGCCCCCCCGGACAGCTCAGCAACTTTGATGGGCTCAGCACACAGGGCGTCTGGACGGCGCGGGTCTCCGATCAATACGCCGAGGATACCGGAACGTGGCAAGGTTGGTCGCTGATCATTACGCCGCGGGCATTTACATGTACGCCGTTCGTTCCGGCGAGTGTTAGTGTTTCCGGACGAGTACTTACAGCCCAGGGAAGAGGACTCGCAAGCATAACGGTAACGATGACGGATGCTTCGGGGAATCGAAGATCGACCCTCACGAACCCATTCGGGTTTTATGGATTTACCGACGTATCTGCTCCGGGGACTTATACATTGGCTGTTATTTCGAGACGTTTCCAGTTTGATCCTCAGGTGATATCCGTAACTGGTGATGTCACGGGTGTGAATTTTACAGCCCAGACACCATAGGCCGACGTAGTCTGAAACTGAAGGGCTTGCCAATTCGGCAAGCCCTTTTTCTATTTGATGATCCAGTGCTTGGGCTCCTCAACTACTCCTCTTCGCCGTCAGCAGCAAGGAGCGAAGCGCTGGTTACAAGGTCGTCGTCACCGCATTTTATCAGCGTTACTCCCTGCGCCGAGCGTCCGGTCTCGCGGATCTTGTCGACCCCGAGCCGGATGAGTTTTGCCTGCTGCGTGATGATCATAATTTCGCTATCGTCCTCGACCGGAAACGCTGCGACAACCTTTCCGGTCTTTTCGGTCGTTTTCATATTGATAACGCCGATACCGCCGCGCTTCGTCAGACGATAGCTACCTACCACCGTCTGTTTGCCAAATCCCTTTTCGGAAACAGAAAGTATCTTCTCGGTTCCCTCCTTCGAAACAGAGCACACGGACACCACCCGGTCACCCTTACGCAGATTTACACCGCGTACCCCGCGAGCCGCCCGGCCCATCGGGCGTACATCCGTCTCGTTGAATTTCACTGCCATTCCGTCGCGCGTGGCGATAAAGATCTGCATCTTGCCGTCCGTGCGAATGACATCGAGCAGCTCATCGCCTTCGTCAATGTTTATGGCATTGATGCCTGTAACACGGATGTTTTGATAGTCACCGAGAGAGGTTTTCTTGATGACGCCGTTCTTTGTGACCATCGTGAGATAAACCTCTTCACCGAAATCGCGGACGGGCATCACTGATACGAGTTTGCGTTCCGACGATATCTGGACGAGATTAACAACAGCCTTCCCTCGCGCAGCCGGGGCAGCTTCGGGGATCTCATGGACTTTGATCTTATAGACCTGGCCATCGTCCGTAAAGATCATCAGGTACGCGTGCGTGGAAGCAATGAACAGATGCTCGACAAAATCGTCATTCTTCGCCGTCGCGCCCAAACGGCCCTTGCCGCCGCGGCCCTGACGCGAGTATGACGATACCGGAGTGCGTTTGATATATCCCGAGTTTGTGACGGTAATGGCCACATCCTCATCCTTGATCAGGTCCTCAATGCTGAGTTCCACGTCGGCATCTACGATCATTGTCCTGCGGGCGTCACCATAGTTTTTCTTGATCTCAGCAAGTTCATCCGTTATCACCTGACGAAGAACGGCTTCGTTCGCAAGGATGTTCTCCAATTCGGCGATGTGCTTGATGAGCTGTTCGTACTCATCGAGGATCTTCTGGCGTTCCAATGCCGACAGCCGCCGCAGTTGGAGATCGAGAATGGCCTGTGCCTGGATCTCAGTGAATTCCAGGCTTCCGACAACCTTTTTGAGGTCCTTTAGAAAAGCCTCTTCTGATTTGCCACCTGTTATTCCGCGCCATTTTTTGACTTCACTCAGTGTAGTGAAGTTTGCGGTCAACCACGCCTTTGCTTCATCAACGGAGCGCGAATTGCGGATCAGAGGGATGATGTGGTCGAGCGCGTCGATCGCCTTGTTCAGGCCCTCCAAAATATGTGCTCGCGCGTGGGCCTTCCGCAGCTCAAATTCTGTGCGCCTGCGAACAACCTCACGCCTGAACTCTACGAAATGCTCTAGCATTTCCTTCAGATTCAGGAGTTTCGGCTGGCCATCGACGATCGCGATATTGATAATGCCGAATGACGATTGCATCGGCGTGAGCTTGTAAAGCTTGTTCAGGATCACCTGTGGGATCGAGTCGCGCTTAAGCTCGACCACGATACGCATTCCTTCGCGGTTCGATTCATCACGGATCTCCGAAACACCCTCGAGCTTCTTTTCCTGAACAAGCTCAGCGATCCGCTCGATCAGCTTTGCCTTATTTACCTGATACGGGATCTCGGTGATCACAACAGCGTTGCGAGTCCGTTCGCCGCGGCCGATCTCGTCGACCACCGCCCTGGCCCGCATCTGGATAATGCCGCGGCCGGTCCTATACGCCCGTTGAATTTCCTCGCGGCCGTAGATAAATCCGGCGGTCGGGAAATCCGGCCCCGGGACGATCTTTATTAATCTGTCGATCGAGATGGTCGGTTCTTTGATCAGGGTCATTGTCGCATCAAGGATCTCGGTCAGGTTGTGCGGCGGGATCTTTGTTGCCATTCCGACCGCGATCCCTTCTGAACCGTTCAAAAGCAAGAGCGGGAGCTTGGTGGGCAGTACCTTCGGTTCAGCTAGCGACTCATCATAGTTCGGCTGGAAATCAACGGTCTCCTTTTCAATGTCGGCAAGGACCTCGTTTGTCAGGCGCTGAAGACGAACCTCCGTGTACCGCATTGCCGCTGGATTGTCGCCATCAACCGACCCGAAATTTCCCTGGCCCTCCACGAGCATATACCGCATCGAGAAATCCTGGGCGAGACGCACGACGGTATCGTAAACAGCAGATTCTCCGTGCGGGTGATACTTACCGATGGTGTCGCCAACGACACGCGCCGATTTTTTGTAGGGCTTGTTATAAGTGTTCCCGAGCTCGTGCATCGCCCACAAAACCCGTCGATGTACGGGCTTCAGGCCGTCCCGAACGTCGGGTAGCGCCCGCCCGATGATGACGGACATTGCGTAGTCGAGATACGAGCGGCGCATCTCGTCCTCGATATTGATCTGTTCCCGGTCTAATAGTGAGTCCATTGGATTTATTGGATTTCCTGATTCGTTCCGCCGGGAGTTTTTTTGAGGCCGGCGACAAGAAAAAACTGTGGCTAAAAGCCCTGCTAAATGTTATATTTATTGTACAGGCGGTCCGCCTCGACCGCAACCGACGCTTCCCGCCACACCTCGCCCTCCGGCCAGGAACTCAATGCACTACGTTCGGTGATCTCATACTGCAGATTCTCCGTTATGACGTCCAACAACGCTGATAGCACCGGGCCTAAGATCCAAAGGTACTCCCTCGCTCTGCCCACCCGGGTGGAGGTAAAGATCGACCGCAAGCACTCGTGGAACGAAATGACGCGTCTTGAGGATATTTCCGCGTTCGGCGCCGCCTTCAACTTGAAGCGGCCCGTCAAGCGCGGGCGTCTGATCCTTATCAGCCTGCCGATGCCGCGGCAATTGCGATGTTACGATTACCTTGAGCCCCAGTACCGGGTTTGGGCGGTTGTCCGCCGATGTATAGCGATCGCCGCAAGCGACGAATCGAGATACGCTGTGGGGATCGCATTTGTCGGCAGGAACCCTCCGCAGGGCTACGTCGAGAATCCCGCTAAACTCTACGATCTCGTCACGCGGGAGGACGGCGGCTTATGGCAGCTGTGCGAGATGCCCGCGATCCCTGACGAATCTCAGCTTCCGGCAGATCTTCGCCGCCACACAAGATTCGCGATCCCCGAGCCCGTCCTGATCGAATCACTTGATGAGAACGGAGACGTGGCGAAAAGCGAAGTGACCGTGACGGAGAACCTTAGCCTCGGCGGAGCTGCGGTCTTTAGTTCGTTCGATGTGGCAGCGGGAACGTTTCTGCGTGTAAAGAGCGAGCGGCACAATATTTCCATAATTTCGATCGTTCGCGGCAAGAGCGTTGGCCCTGACGGCATCGCCCGATTGCACCTCGAGTTCATCGACAATTTCTTCCCGCTGGAGGGCATAGCCTAGCCGCTTTTCGTTCCCTCTTCCCGTTTAAACACCGCCATGTCTTTACCTTTAGAAGTTGCAATGCAAAGGCAAGCTGTTCGTGACAAAACAGATGAGACAGGTCTGATGCCGATAGTGGCGGCGGTGGATGGCGTGGACGACGACGGTGCATCGTGGAAAGAGGTCGGCGATGTTTTCAGCTACAGCTCCACCGGCGTTGGGTTCTATCTGCCGAGGCCCTGCCGTGTCGGCAACCTTGTATCCCTCAAACTCCAATTACCCCATCACCTGCGTTGCTACGGCCATGACGAGGAACTTTACCGGGTCTGGGGTTTGGTACAGAGTTGCTTTATGTCGATCAGCCCTGAACTCGCGGCGTACCAGGTCGTGACCGCTTTGGCCGGTAAGGAACCGCCGGCAAGCTATACAGGGAATCCGCTCCAAAATTATCGGATATGCGGTTCCAGCGAAGACGGGCTTTGGAAGATCACGGAATCGGAAACTCGGTTCGTTCAGCGTCGCGATGTCAGATATTGGGAAAAGATCGACGTCTATCTCGCATTGGTCGATGGCAGAGGCAGTACGATCGGCGGCGAGAAAACGCATACCGAAAACATCAGCACAAGCGGCGCTGCGGTTGTCACTACTCTGGATCTAAAGGTCGGCGACCGCATGAAGTTGATCAGCGAAGAGTTTGATTTTTCCGGACTCGCTGTCGTCTGCAATACGCGCCCATTGCAGGGCGACCACTCGACGCTAAACATTCAGTTTGTAGATAGCAAATTTCCGGTGCAGAAGCTGAAGTTGCAGACGATAAATGACTAAGCCGGCTTCTTTATAGTTAGGATATTGGTACAAACACTTCAGCAGTAATTCAAAAACGAAGAATTACTCGACCGGTGGACCTGAGTTGTGCCAATACTCCGTCATATCACACCAAAGAACCAGACCCTTCCACTTGCCGAAACTTGCATATCGACGTTCGATCTTTTTGTCCGGACACGGTTTATTGCGATTGTGTTTTTTGTAAAACTGCGAGCGCAGCCACGAGTCGAGCGCCAGCCCGTCGTACCGGCCGAGAAGTTTCAAGAGGTTATCGGCGGCATAGTCCCCAATCCCCTTTATCGACTTTATCTCTTTCTTTAAGTCGGCCGTGGTGAGCTCCGAGGTAAGCCAGCGTTCCGGGTTGATCGCGCCTGACGCGACCTTCTCCGCGAGCTCAACGAAGAACGGCGATCTATACCCCGCTTTGATCTCATCCCGATAGAATCTCTCGTCTCGTTCCGCCATCGCGGCGGGCGTTGGAAACGCGGCCGTCCCATTCGCTGCTCGGTCGCCCAAAGTGTCCACCAAATTCAAGACCATCTTTTTCGTAAGTCCCCAGGAACAATTCGTCGTGCAGAGCGTCTTCACCAGGTCCTCAAAAACGGTCGGCGACCGAAGCAGCCGTCCCGCGCCCATCGGCCGGACCCACGCGAAATTTTCATGAGGCTCGATCACGGCGTAAAAATCTTCAACGTCCTCGTCCAATCGAAAAATGTGCCGCACCTCGGCCTCGATAGAACTTCTATCTGACACCGCACGGTCCAATTCGACCCGGATAAACGGATTTTCAAAACTTACCGTTCCGCGAACGACCCTCCCTCCCTGCTTATCACGAAACGCATAAGTCAGTTTCATTAGCTCTTGGTCCAGATCGAAAGGGGCGAGGTTATACCAGCCGTGACTCTGAACCGTGCGCTCGAAACTAAATCCCTCAGGAACGTCTATGCTTTTCGACTTCCACATTTATTTGGATAATAATCGGCTTCGAAAAGTCGCACAAACGTTTCTTGAACTTTCCCCCTGCCAAAACTAGACTTAACAAAGCGTGAACCTGCCCAATTATCTAACGTTTGCCCGGATCATAGTTGTTCCGCTGGTGGTCGTTGCCTTGCTTACGCCGCTCGCGGAACAGTTGTTCGGCGTAAGCGGGTATGCACTTGCGATCGTTCTTTTTGTCGCCGCCGCCATCACGGACATCGTCGACGGCCAACTGGCGCGCAGGCGCAACCAGGTCTCGACGCTCGGAAAATTTCTCGATCCTATTGCCGACAAACTCCTGGTCTCATCAGCATTGATCGTTCTGGTTGAAAAGGACCTTGCACCTTCGTGGGCGGTGGTCATTATCATCGGGCGGGAATTCATAGTCACCGGATTGCGCTCGGTCGCAGCGACCGAG
>DATFEW010000295.1:0-4187 GCA_035250805.1 Pyrinomonadaceae bacterium | reverse complement strand
CTATTTTTTAAATACAAAAACAAAACGCCCCAGAGATACGGCCGGAGCGTTTTTCAATTGACCGAGTGATCTAATTTCACGAACCCAGCGCCGTCGCCTTCGGCCCGCCAACAACCTTCATTTCATCTACGACCCATTTTGCTCCACCGAATTTTTCGGTGACGAAGAGCACGAAGCGGATGTCAACGGAGATCGTTCGGTCGAGATTTGGATTGTACATAAAATCGTTCGCGACACCTTCGAAATTTCCGTCAAAGCAAATGCCGACCTGTTCGCCGTTCGCGTTCAATATCGGCGAGCCGCTGTTTCCGCCGATGATGTCGGTGGTCGAAAGAAAGTTCACAACGACGCTGTCACCGGAGCCATACCGTCCGAAATCCTTTGTCGCTTGCAGCGTCTTCAGCTTTTGCGGCATGTCGAAGGGATTCACGCCGGTGTCTTTTTCGATCATCCCCTTCATCGTCGTGAACGGTGTGCGAAATTCGGCCTCGCGCGGGGCGTAGCCTTTGACGTAGCCGTATGAGAAACGCAGCGTGAAATTTGCGTCCGGGTAAGGGTTGAGATTGCCTTTCATTTCAGCCATACCCTGTTGGTACAGAAGCCGGAGGCGGTCGATCTGCGATGCAAACTTGGCGGCACGCGCGTTGGCGGCTTCCTTCTCCTTTGCTAATGCCGCCGCAAAAGCTTTCGGATCGTCACGCTGGGGTTTGTAGTCCATGGTCTGCGGGCCATAGAGCGCTGCCAGCGTTTCGGCGTTCCAGTAATTTCCCTGTGCGATGCTCGTGGCAAAAACGGTCTCGGCCGCTCGGCGATTTGGTTTGTCCTTAAAGTACTCTTCCGCCCACGCAAACTTCTGCCCTTCGGGAAGGTCCGCGAACTCTTTCAAAAAGAAACGCAGCATCTCGCGTTCGTAAACCGGCTCACTGTCCGCAAGTTTCTTTTCGATCTCGGCCTGTTTGGCTTTTTTTTCCGCGTCACTTAGCATCTTTGGCTGGCTAACCGCTGCATAGATCTCCGAAAAGATCGCCATTCCTGGTTCGGGAATCCGCCGTACGACAACATCGCGCTTAGCGAATTTGTTCGACTCGGCCGTTAGGGCGGCGATCTCGGAAAGGACGGTGCCGTACTTTTGCTGACGTGCCGGGTCCTGCGCGATCCACCGAGTGAACTGCGCCTCTTCTGCCTGGCGTTTCTGTACGACGTCGTTGCGCCGCAGTTGAATGTTCCGGCCCTCATACAGCTTTCGGCCGTTATCCAGGCTTGCAATATCACCTTGGAGCGCGAGCCGTTTTTCTTCGCTCTCTTCGCTTATCAACCGGAGTGCATCTATACGCGCTGTCAGCCACGATTCGAGAAACGGATAATTTGCATCGCGCGCGTATTGTATCGACGACGCCTCGCGGTAACGCGTCGTGCCGCCGGGATATCCCAGCACGAACACAAAATCGTTTTCATTGACCCCGCCTATGTTCATCGTCAGGAACTTCTTCGGTATGTACGGGACATTATTGGGTGAGTACTCCGCTGCAGTTCCATCCGGCGCGACGTACGCGCGAAGGAACGTAAAATCGCCGGTATGCCGGGTCCATTCAAAATTATCAGGATCTCCGCCAAAAACGCCGATATTTCGCGGCGGAGCGTAAACCACGCGGATGTCCTTCAACTGCCGTGTTTGGTAGAGATAGAAGTAGTAGCCGCTGTTCAGCATTTGAATACGAATCGTTGAGCCCGCGGGAGTCTTTGCCTGCTCTGCGGCTTGCAGTGTTTCTGTATTCTTCTTGATCGCTGCCGCGAGAGCCTCGCCCGATAGTCCCTCCGTACCCGTCTTGATCTTTGCGGTCACGTCCTCAACGCGCTCGGTGATCGAAAGGGTGTATTCCTTCGCAGAAATTTCGCCCGCGCGATTGTCGGCCTTGAACCCGTCTTCGACCAGGTCCTTACCGGGTGCCGATGCCGAAACCAAAGCATCAAATCCGCAGTGATGATTTGTCAGAATCAAACCCTCTGGCGAGACGAACTCAGCCGTACAGCCGACACTCAGGCTGATGACCGCTTCCGTCAGACCGCCGCCCGCTGGGTTGTAGATCTCCTCCGGCTTGATCTTTAGTCCGAGCTTCTTTAGAGGCAAACCCGCGATCTGCCCGGGTGTGAACATCCCCTCGTCCGCTAAGACGAACGAGAACGACGACAGCACCACGGCGATCGTCAAAACGAAGGAAGAAATGAAATTGACTCTTGATCTCATGATAAGTTTTTCCCGACTATTCAGAAGGATTTGAAGAGCTGAATGATTCTAGAATTCACCGAGTATATCGGTTTCGGCCGGCAATTCCAACGCGCGAAAAAGCGAGCCGAGGTTTCGACTCGCTTTCGGTATGTTTCGTTGCTTACGCTATCGTGCGGGCTTCTGGAGTTCCGTCGGTTCCGGCGGCAGAAAACGCCGTGGATTGATCGGGCGTCCGCCCAGGCGAAGTTCATAGTGAAGGTGCGGCCCGGTCGAACGACCGGTAGAACCTATGACTCCCATCGGCTGCCCGCGGGAGATCGAATCACCAGCCTGAACATCGACGCGTGACATGTGCCCGTACCGCGATACGAGGCCATTGCCGTGGTCGACCTCTACCATATTTCCGTAACCGCCTTTATATCCCGCCTCTGTGACAATACCCGTCGCGGGAGCCGAGACGATCTCGCCCCGCTCGCCGTCAATATCCATACCGGCGTGAAACTCGTATGCGCGCCCGCCGAACGGACTGCGCCTGAATCCGAATTCGTTATTTATCTTGCCCTGATGCGCCCAGACCGAAGGGATCGATGCCGGATCACTAGTTGTCTGAATAACACGAAGCTGATTTTCGATCTCGAGATCCTCAGCGTCCATGTCCTCATCGGAGAACGGTCCGCCGCTATTCGCGGTGAAATTGTCGAACGAGTCGGGCCGTGAATAATCTATCGAGGTACCTTTGATCGGAACCTGTGCAGAAACCTGGCCCAGGCCCGGGTTTAGAAGGGTGGACGCGATATCGGAACCAAATGAAAATGAATTATTAACAACTCCGAAAATGCCAATTGAAAAAGTTGAGAATGCTACTACTAATGCAATGCTAAGTAAACCGTTTTGAATAAGTCCCTTTGAGACATCTACCTTTTTAATAAAAATTCTTGCCTTTGATGAGCGCGAAAATAGGAAAGTAAAAAACTTACCGTTGTTCGTCATTATGCTGTAAAGCTCCTTGGATGATCTCGTCCGGAAGCAATCGTTCCGGCACACGGAATCACGTGGGGGCAGCCGCTAGCGACTAACGCGAAACCAAATGAAAAAAAATGATTTGAGAGAATTTTAATTTCTCCCTGACCCCTTGAAAGTTTTGACCAAATTTCAACGGCCAAAGAATGAACTGAATGGGAACCTACTGTAAAAACCACCGAAGATGGCAAGCGTGGGCGGTCTTGCCCGGTCTCGATGGTTTGATTATACCAACTTGATGCCCGTAAGGCTAGTCCTTGTTTCGGCGACTTTCGCTGATGCCGCGTAGTATAAGATACCCTACGCCGATAATAACCGCCGCAAATAACAGAAAGATAAGGACCTTAAACGCGAATGTGAGGAAACCGATGAATGCTATCAGATTCTTCAAAAGCGTGATTATCAAGGCAATTATCACCAAAATACTGCCCCATTTTCCTGCAGCTTTCATCCAGACTGGCATAAAAAGACTCCTAAAAATTGTTTGGAGTTCCAACTTTAGTTGGCTCTCCCCTATTATAACAGGCCTGCTAAAGCAGGTACTCCGAACTTATGAGTTCCCCCAGCCCCCGTAACGCTGATCGCGGCCACGCTCAAATGTTTCGTACTCACCCGTTTGCGGTGCGTGGCTCGAAGCGGAGACAAACAAAGGTGCGGGTTTTGCCGTGTCAAAATCCTTCCACTTATCTTCGCCAGCGGGTTTAAAAATATATCCGCGAAGGATGTAAATTCCCAAACCGATCAGCATTGCCGGGATCAACCCTCGCATAAGCCCGCGCAGGTTAAACACGTTCTGCAGCAGAAACGCGCCGCCAAGCACGGTTAGAACGATTCCCCACAGCTTTGGGTTGCCCGAAAACCGCTTGACGAATATGTCTTCAGCAACGTCGGGTGTCAGCCCTGAGCGGATCATCTGCGCCGTCCGCCACGAATCGAGTGC
>DATFEW010000290.1:0-6825 GCA_035250805.1 Pyrinomonadaceae bacterium | reverse complement strand
GAAAACAAAAATATAAGAAGCGATTCTTTATTTCACTGCGAAAAATAAAAAAACCGCGTCCGTGAAAACGAACGCGGCCCAAATAGATTCTCAGTCCTCGCTATTCGGCGGCCGGTTCTTCCGGCGTCGGCTCCGCGCCTTCGGTTACCGTCGGAGTTTCCGCTTCCGGCACATCCGCTGTTTCGGCCTTGGCTTTGCGTCCCCTCTTCGCAGGTTTTGCTTCAGTTGGAGCTGCCTCTTCTCCACCTTCGGCAGTGACGGTGACCGGAACTTCCAGCACCACCTCGCGATGAAGTTTGACCTTCACGACATACTCGCCGGTCTCCTTGATCGCGTCCCGCAGGGCGATCCTACGGCGGTCGATCTCATAGCCCTTCTGCTGGAGTGCCTCCGCAATGTCCATCGACGTGACAGAACCAAAGAGCGTTCCTCCCTCACCCGCCTTGCGTTCAAATGCGAGCTCGATAACGCCCATTTGGTCTTTCTGCGCCTCGGCTGTTGCCTTTTCGACGGCTGCCTTTTTCAAAAGAGCTTCGCGCTCCTGCTCGATCTGCTTGACGTTCCCTTTGGTCGCCAAGGTCGCTAACCCTTGGGGGAGTAAATAGTTACGGGCATATCCCGACTTCACCTTGACGACCTCGCCCCGCCCGCCAAGCGCTTCGACGTCTTCTCTCAATAAAATTGTTGTTGATGCCATTTCAAACCTCTATATTGTCCGTGGTCCGCGCCGCTAACTGTGGGCGCACTGACCTCACAACTGCTGCTTGGATCGGGTGTTCAATTATCCGAAACGAACGGCAAGAGTGCCATCGCTCGGGCGCGTTTGATCGCCGTTGCAAGTCGCCGCTGGTCCTTCGCGGTTATCCCCGAAATACGACGCGGCATGATCTTCCCGCGTTCGGGAATAAACTGCCTCAAATAATCGACATCCTTCCAGTCGATATAGTCCGGCACGACCTGGCGCGGCCTGCGTCGCGGATATCGCCGCGGCATCTTTTCGCCAAATTCTTCAACTTCGACAGCTATTGCGTCCATCGGTGATTCAATTTCCTTTTCAGCCATAATTCCTCTTTTTTAGCTTTCGGCCCCTGCGGTTTCGGCTGGAGCCTCCTCCGTCTTGCGGAACGAAGCCCGTCGGCTCACGCGATTTTCACGCTTTGCCTTCATCTTTTCCGCTTTCTTGCGGTCTTCATCAACGCGGACCGTCATGTAGCGAATGATCATATCGTTCACGCGCATCCGCCGTTCCAGTTCAGCGATCTCCTGCCCCGAGCCTTCGATCTCAAAAAGCACATAATGCCCCTCGTTCTTCTTCTGGATGGGATATGCGAGCGGCCGACGGCCGATGTCCTCCATACGGACGATGCTTCCGCCTTCTTTTTCGATCAATTTGCCGACCGCCGTGTTCAATTTCGTGATCTTATCGATCGCCGTTTCCGGATCGACTATGTACATCACTTCGTAGGTTCTATTTGCCATAACTCTCCCAAGTTTCAATGTTCAGGTATGATGCTCAACCTGAACTAATTATGCTTCGCCATCGCTGCCTCGATACCCTGACCGATCACGGTTCGAACGGCGTCGGCGCTGTTCGCCAAAATATTTTCAACGACTTCGATCTCGCTTTTCACGAAATTCTCGAGCACAAACCCTTTTGCGTTCATCACCGGATGCTCAGGCATTATGCCGATACGGAGCCGGGTGAATTCGTTCGTGCCCAAAACGTCTATGATCGACCTCAACCCGTTATGACCCCCGTGCGTACCCTTGGGCCTTAGCCTGATCGTTCCGAGCGGCAACGCAAGGTCGTCAGAAATGACAACGAGCCTTTCAGTGCTCCGGTCCGGTTTCAATATCAGGCATTTCACCGCTTCGCCGCTCAAGTTCATAAACGTTTGCGGTTTTGCCAGCTCGACCGTTGTGTTTTCAATTACCGTTCTGCCAACCAGCGAACGGCACTCCTCGCGTTTTATTTGCGTCTCTGCCTCGCGAGCGAGTTCGTCGATCAGCATGAAGCCGAGGTTATGCCTCGTCTTCTCGTACGAGCGACCCGGGTTACCGAGTCCGACGATCAGCCAGTTTGGAGTTCCAACCATAAGAAGTGGAAACCTGCCCGCAGAAGCGGGTACCCAAACTACTACTCGCCTTCCTTCTCGCCGCCGCCTTCGCCTTCTTCCTTCGGCGTCTCGCCTTCCTCGCCTTCAACAACTGGCTCAGCACCTTCAACGACCTGCGGCTCAAGCTCGACTTCCTTAACGATCACTATCGACGCTACGACGGCATCCTGATTTTCGCGGATCTCGATCCCTTCGCCGACCTTAAGATCAAAAACGTGTACAGCATGATCCGCATCAATCTCCGAAACATCTGCCTCGAGGAATTCCGGCGTCATCGCGGGTTCGCAATACAAGCGAATTTCACGCATCGCCTGTGAAAGCACAGCCCCTTCCTCTTTCAGGGCTTCAGGTTCTCCAACCAAATGGATCGGGACCGTCATCTCGATCTTTTCGCCCTTTGCAAACCGACGAAGATCTGCGTGCATGAGGCGTCCTCTGATCGGATCGATCTGCCGATCCTGAAAGATCACGTCATTCACGCCTTCCCCGGCGATGTCGAGCGAGAAGACCGTATTCACGCCAGCATCCGAACGAAGCACCGCAGCGAGTTCCTTCAGATCGGCAAAAGCCGCAACACTCTCTGTTCCACCACCGTAAACGACTACGGGCACTTTGCCTTCTTCGCGGAGACGCCGGTTCACGTTCTTTCCGCCGACTTCCTTCTTCTCAGCCTTAATTACAAATTTTTCAGCCATAAACTCACCTTGAACTAAATAAAGAGCGACGAAACACTTGTTTCGTCGTGTATCGACTTGATCGCAGACGAGAGCAGCTTGCCCACGCTCAAGACCTCCACCTTTCCGTTCTCCAACAACGGCTTGCCGTACCGGTGGACCGGGATCGTGTTTGTCACGATCACTTTTTTCAAGTACGACGACGATATGTTCTCGACGGCATTTCCCGAAAGAACACCGTGGGTAAAGCAGGCGTAAACCTCATTGGCACCCGCTTCGTGCAGCGCCTTCGCGACCTTACAGATCGTGCCGCCGGTGTCGCACATATCATCGACGATCAAGCAGTTTTTTCCTTGAACATCACCTACGATATTCATTACCACGGCCTCATTGGCTCGTTCACGGCGTTTATCGCATAGTGCGAGGCCGGCTCCCAGACGTTTCGCATACGCACGCGCCCGCTCCGCACCGCCCGTGTCCGGAGCAACCACTATAAGATTCTGGATCGGATTGTTCTTAAAGTAGTCCACAACTATCGGCGCGGCATAAAGGTGGTCCACCGGAATATCAAAAAAGCCTTGTATCTGCGCTGCGTGAAGGTCGATCGTCAGGATTCGCTGTGCGCCCGCTTTTGTAAGCAGGTTCGCGACCAATTTCGCTGCAATAGGAACGCGCGGCCGGTCCTTTTTATCCGATCGGGCATAGCCAAAGTATGGTATGACCGCCGTGACGCGTTCCGCCGAAGCCCGCACGCACGTGTCTATCATGATCAGAAGCTCCATCAAATGGCTGTCAGTCGGCGGGCATGTCGGCTGCACGATGAACACATCCGAGCCGCGCACGTTCTCACCGATCGAGAAATTGAACTCACCGTCTGAAAAACGGTCCGTCACAGCCTTGCTCAGGTCACACGACAGGTGGCCGCAGATCTCCTCTGCCAGCTCTGGGTGGGCGTTCCCCGAAAAAATCTTGATGTTGCCAGTTACGCTCATTCGCGCTAGTTACTACAAATAAAAAGGCCGGTCTTTTCGCAAGACCGGCCGTTCCGATACTGAATAAGTGGCTGGGGCGGGAGGATTCGAACCTACGAATGCCGGATCCAAAGACCGGTGCCTTACCACTTGGCTACGCCCCAAGACGTAATTTCAGAAACTATCGGAAACGGCCATGGACGCGGAATTAATCCGCAATTCCCAACCTTTCGCGATACTCTGATCGCGAAACAGCCGCTACGGCAAAACTTCGCCAGTCGGTTCGTTCACCGAGGGCTTTCAATGCTGTCTGCCGTGTCTCTTCGTTTTCAAAAATGCCAAAGACGCTTGCTCCGCTCCCGCTCATCAGCGCTATCTTGGCGCCCAGGTCGACCAGCCTTGCCTTTACATCTGCGATCTCCGGAATGGCCGCGAACACCGTCTTTTCAAAGTCATTTCCTGCCTCGAAAGGCCCTACCATCTCAATATGGTAATTGAGAAGAATACGTTCCGGGTCACTGGTTGTCAAGCTGTCCGCTCCGAGCATTTGATACGCCTCTCGTGTGGAAACCTTAATATCCGGTGCCACAACGATCATCGGCCCGAGATCGACATCGGGTATCGATTCGATCGTCGTTCCCGTGCCCGTGGCTAACAGAATACCGCCGTGGAGAAAGAAGGGTACGTCCGATCCAAGCCCGGATGCGATCCGATGCAATCTATCGGAACTACAGTCAAGTGACCAAAGTCGTCGGAGGCCTAGCAACGTTACCGCCGCGTTCGACGAACCACCGCCGAGTCCCCCGCCCATTGGTATTACCTTCCGAAGTCCGATGCTCGCGCAATCGTCGACGCCGAATTCCGCTTGCAGAGCCTTCGCGGCCTTGATAACGAGATTGGTTTCGTCAACAGGTAAGTTCGGGTCGTCGCAAATCAGCTCAATTCCTTTATCCGCCGGCCCGAACGTCAGAGTATCGTGCAGCGAGATCGTTTGGAGGACCGTTACAATGTCATGAAAACCATCCACGCGTCGACCGACCACGCGCAGGTTCAGGTTTACCTTCGCGAAGGACGGGATTGAAAGAATGTCGTTCGGCACGAAATCAGCATAGATGCGGAATGCGCAAAAGTAAAAAAGCGTGCCGGACACGCCAACACGCTTTTCCATAGAGGATCTTCCGACCCTTACCGCATTATAAAGACTTGTGTGAGATATACCTTGCCGTCACGCGCGGTTGCGGCACCAACGGCCGAGGTCTGCCATTGGCCATTCAGGATGTTTTTCTTGTGCAGCGATGATTGCATCCATTTCCCAACGGCGACGGTGGCGGGGTCAGCGTATCCATTTATATAGGCAATATTCTCGCCGATGCCGATCCAACTCCGGATGCCGAGCCGATTCGCACGGTCATCGACCATCTGCCCGTCGGGGCTTCGGTGGCTGAAAAAACTTTGCTCCGCCATATTTTGCGAATGGAGACGTGCGAGTCTGGCGAGAGACTCGTCCCACTGAAGCATTCGCAGGCCGCTCGCCTGCCGCTCAGCGTTGGTAAGCTCAAAGGCGCGGCGTTCGAGATCGCCTGCAGCTGAGACGCCCGCATACCCAGAGGCTTCTCGTGGAAAACTTCGCGTGTAAGACGGACGGCCTCCGATGGCGTCAACCAGGATCGCACGCGCTACCCGGCCGTCGCTGGTGGCCTGCGCCATCGCGACCGAAGATGAAAAGAGAATTATAACGGCGAGAGAAAGGGGGACAATTCTCAATGTAACCTCACTTCGGCAGCCGGACATCCGTTTAGGACTCTCGGCTTTGCGCCCGCGAACTGTTCCCTTCGCGGTTGCCTTTTCGGATAAGGTCTTACGCAGAAACTTCAAAAATGTTTCGTGCGCAGGACGGCATAAAATAAGATGCCGTCATTTAAAGAACATCAATAATGACGTGACCTTTCCAAAAAACGACTCAAGATGAATTAAAATCAGAATTGTGGGAAAGAATCCGATCTCGGTGAAAAGATCGAAAACCGATTACATTAAACCCGAAGTCGATCCGGTTTGCAAGATGTTTGTAACACCGGAATCCGCAGCCGCGTCGTACGACTATCACGGCCAGACATACTATTTCTGCAATCCCGGATGCAAAACGAGGTTCGTCGCGGATCCTGAGAAATACCTTTCAGAACCTGAATCGCAGCCCGAAGCACGACCGGTAGGGAGTGTGCCGCATTCAGAGGACGAGAAATCCGCGATCCCCAATCCCCAACCGGAAATCGAATATACCTGTCCGATGCATCCAGAGATCATCCAGATCGGGCCCGGAAGCTGCCCCATCTGCGGGATGGCACTTGAGCCGAAGGAGATCACGCTAGACGAAGCAGCTGATCCTGAGTACACGGACATGAAGCGGCGGTTTTGGGTATCAGCCGCTCTGACGTTGCCGGTTTTCCTGCTTGCAATGGCCGAGATGTTCGTCGATCTCAACGCGCTATTTCCAGCATGGCCGCACGGACGAGCGTCCGAAATTTCAATGTGGATCCAATTCGTGCTCGCGACGCCAGTCGTTTTGTGGGGCGGCTGGCCATTCTTTCAGCGAGCCTGGGCATCGATCAAGAACCTGAGCCCGAATATGTTCACGCTGATCGCGATGGGCACCGGCGCGGCATACCTACTGAGTCTTGCCGCATTATTTTTTCCAACCGTGTTCCCGGCGTCGATGAAGGACCCACACACAGGCTTGGTACCCGGCTACTTTGAGGCGGCCGCCGTGATAACTACGCTTGTCCTGCTCGGTCAGGTTTTGGAGCTGCGGGCACGCTCGAAAACTTCATCCGCGATCAAGGAACTACTGAGGCTTGCACCCGAAACAGCAAACGTTGTTTTCGACGACGGCAGCGAAGAAGTGATCGACCTGCGTCACGTCCATGTTGGCCAGACCCTGCGTGTGAAGGCCAATGAAAAAGTGCCGACGGACGGCGAGGTCGTCGAGGGTGTAACGTCGATCGACGAATCAATGGTAACGGGCGAATCAATGCCTGTCGAAAAGCAGGTAGGCGACCAAGTGATCGG
>DATFEW010000289.1:0-6081 GCA_035250805.1 Pyrinomonadaceae bacterium | reverse complement strand
AAACGTCATTCAAGGCGAGGCTATTGACCACAAGTGAGCGCAACCAACATCGATCTTACCGATTACATTAACGAGAATTTTGGAGCTAATGCGAGCTATGTCCAGGGCTTGCTGACGCGATATCAGGTCGATCCAAAATCGGTCGACGAATCGTGGCAGACGTTCTTCAGCGACCTGATCTCAGGTTCCGACGGCCACCCCGCAACGGCGGACACACGACCAATAGCCAGTGAGCCAACCGCGAAGGCAGAAACACGACCGGTAGGGAGTGTGCCCCCGACCCCTTCGGATGCCCCAACCAAACCCATCACCGGGCCTGCGAAAAAGATCGTCGAAAACATGGAACAAAGCCTGACTGTTCCTACCGCGACGAGCGTTCGCTCGATGCCTGTCAAGGTGCTCGAAGAGAATCGCAGGATCATCAACGATCATCTGCAGGCGACGGGACGCGGCAAAGCGTCCTTCACGCACCTTATCGCGTGGGCGATCATTAAAGCCGCTAAAGAATATCCGCGAATGAATCACGGTTACGCTGAGGTGAACGGAGCTCCGTCGCGGATCGAAAACGAGCATATAAATCTTGGCATCGCGATAGACATCGAAAAGAAGGACGGTTCGCGAAATCTCCTTGTTCCCAACATCAAAACGTGCGAAGCGATGAACTTTACAGAGTTTTTCGCAGCATACAATGAACAAGTTAAAAAAGCGCGCGAAGGGAAACTGGAGATCGCGGATTTTCAGGGCACTACGATCTCTCTTACAAATCCCGGCACGATCGGAACGGTCGCGTCGAATCCGCGATTGATGGCCGGCCAGAGCGCTATCATCGCAACGGGTGCGATCGAATATCCCGCCGAGTACCAGGCGATGACGCCTGCCGCGCTTTCACAGCTCGGGATAAGCAAGATAATTACAATCACGAGCACGTACGATCACCGTGTTATTCAGGGCGCCGAAAGTGGCCTGTTCCTTGCAAAGGTGCACGAATTGCTTATCGGTCAGCACGGATTTTACGAAGGAATATTCTCCGATCTGGAGCTCAATTACCCGCCGATGCGCTGGGCGCAGGATTACAATCCGTCCCTTCTAGGCGGTGACCGCTTTACCGAACAGGCCGAAAAACAGGCAAACGTGCTGCAGTTGATCAACGCGTACCGTATACGCGGGCACCTGCTGGCCGACATTGACCCGCTGAACATGACATCACTTCATGCGGCAGAGCTCGACCTTGAGGCGTTTGGCTTGACGGTATGGGACCTCGACCGCGAATTTATAACGGGCGGCTTACACGGAGAAAAAACGGCGACGCTGCGTCGCATCCTCGATATTCTTCGCAAGGCATATTGCGGCAAGGTCGGTATCGAGTATCGGCACATCCAGAGCAAGGAAGAAAAAGAATGGATTCGTGCCCGTGTGCGCGAGCAGTTCGTCGATCAACAGCCTTTGGCACCGGAAATTCGTAAAGAGCTTCTCACAAAGTTGATCGAGGCCGAGCAGTTTGAACAATTTCTACACAAGAAATATCTGGGTCAGAAACGCTTTTCTCTTGAGGGATGCGAGACCGTTATCCCGATGCTTGACCAACTTGTCGAGGGTGCGGCAGCACGCGGCGTTGATGAGATCTATATGGGAATGGCCCACCGCGGCCGCCTGAATGTGCTTTCGAATATCGTAGGCGACCCTGAGAAAGGCGACATGGCGGAACGCATATTTACCGTTTTTGAAGGAACTTCGCATCCCGATTTTCCCGCCGACGAAGGCGATGTGAAATATCATCAGGGCGCAGTGGGAGTGCGAAAAACCAGATCGGGCCGCGATCTCACCATCAGACTCGCGTGTAACCCAAGCCATTTAGAGTTTGTAAATCCTGTAGTTGAAGGTATGGCTCGCGGCAAGCAGGACGATCTTCGTAACGGCGACAACATGACCCGGGAGGAAGTTTACGACATCGTAATGCCGGTGCTGCTCCACGGCGATGCCGCCTTTGCCGGCCAGGGTATCGTGATGGAGACACTACAGCTCGCGAACCTGCCCGGCTACCGGACAGGTGGGACGATCCATCTCGTGATCAACAACCAGATCGGCTTCACAACCTCGGCCGAACTCGGCCGCAGCTCGATCTATTCGACCGACGCCGCACAGATCACGCAGACGCCCATCTTCCATATCAATGGAGATGCACCGGAGGCTGCGTATCGCGTGATTCAGATCGCAATGGCCTATCGCCACGAATTCAATAAAGATGTGGTGCTCGACCTGGTAGGCTTCCGCCGGCTCGGCCACAACGAAGGCGACGAGCCAAGTTACACGCAGCCGCTGATGTACGCACGGGTGAAGGCGCATCCGGGCGTACGACATTTGTATGCGCAGCACCTGATCCGCGAAGGTGTGATCACGGAAGACGACCTCAACGCGATGACCACCAAGGTCGTCGAGAAATACGAAGGCATCCTGGCGCGTGCAAAACAGATCGCCACGGAGAAACCAAAGAAAGGCGCGCTTGCACCGCCGACTGTCGATGAAGACGGTTCGGAGGTTTTACCGACCGGAGCGGAAGCGACTGTTTTACAAACCGCGTCAGAGAAGATCTCGCTTGTTCCGGAGGGCTTCCATATTAACCCGAAGATGGTTGGCCAACTTGCGCGCCGCGCGAAGATGGGCGCGGGCGAGGTTCCGATGGATTGGGGATTTGCTGAGGCGATGGCGGTTGGTTCGCTTGTGCAAGAAGGATTTCCGGTCCGTCTAAGCGGTCAGGATTCCGGACGCGGGACCTTCTCTCAGCGGCACGCATCGATGTACGACGCTTTAACAGGCGAACGCTGGTCACCACTCACCGAGCTTCGCAACGAGAAGAATCCGAAGGCACGTTTTTATGTTTTTGACAGCAGCCTGAGTGAATCCGGTGTACTCGGTTTCGAGTATGGATATTCGATCAATTGCCCGAACGATCTTGTTATATGGGAGGCGCAGTTCGGTGATTTTTCAAACGGGGCCCAAGTGATCATTGACCAGTACATTGCGGCTTCCGAAGATAAGTGGCAGGAACGCTGCCGTCTCGTCCTGCTGCTTCCCCACGGATACGAAGGCCAGGGACCGGAGCACTCTTCTGCACGGCTCGAGCGGTTCCTCCAACTTTGCGCCGAAAACAATCTGCAGGTCTGCTATCCAACCACACCGGCTCAGTATTTTCACCTTTTGCGGCGCCAGGTAAAACAGGAGACAGTTCGGCCGCTCGTCGTAATGACGCCGAAGAGCCTATTGCGATTGCCGGCCGCCTCATCGATGATCGGAGAGCTTACCGATGGAGGTTTTCAGCCTGTAATCGACGACGTGCGTATCGAAGATCGCGCGAAAGTGACACGCATTGTCTTGTGTTCAGGGAAGGTTTTCTACGATCTCGATGAAGCACGCGGCGAAACGGTTGACGGCCGGGCCGCGGTGGTCCGACTGGAACAGTTTTATCCGTTTCCGGCTAACGGGCTAATGGAAATCCTGGAGTCGTACCCGAACATGAACGAGATCTTTTGGACGCAGGAGGAGCCGCAAAATATGGGTGGTTGGACGTTCGTCCGTGGGCGGCTCGAGAAGATCAAGCCCTCGAATGTAAGTCTTCGCTACGTCGGCCGCACACCGTCGGCATCGCCTGCGACCGGATCGTACGCGATCCACGAGCTTGAACAACGGCAGATCGTCGATGAAGCGCTGAAAAACGAAGGAGACGAGATCTCGGCCGCCAGCGAAACTGAAGTGTCCGAAAAGCTCGCTCCCGCGGGCGCGTGATAAATCTAGGTCCTATTTACTGCCCTCAGGCAACTTCAACATCGGCATGTCGTTCATGCCCAGTCTGCGGCCGATAAAAAGCAGGATCTTATACTCTTCGATCGTCGAAGGTTCGACGGGCACCGTATTAGATTTATATCCGTGCAAACCGCAGCAAACGGTCCCGTTGTACACTCTCGGGTTGTGCGTGATCACCGAGACACGCGTTTTGTTCGGGTCGATCGCGTCGAAATGAAGTTGGAATTCCGCGCTATATGGAAGAGGCATTCCTCCGCCAAGATACAGCGGCGAGCCTCCGATCAATGCCCCGTGAGAGTGCAGATATAGGTCGTCCTTGTTCCTTTCGTTTGCAAACATATCTTTTGCATAGTTCTTCGTGAAGAGGGCATTTTCCCCGCCTTCAACAGCGAAATAGAAACTGCCGTCGGCAAAGGAACGATAAAAGCTTTGCATCACGTCAAAGTCCTTAAATGTCGCAAGCATCTTCTGCTTGATTTCCGATACCGAACCCGGGAATTCATAAGAGGTAGGGTTCCTCTGTGGGAAGGCCCTGGTTTCCATTGGTAGGATCGGCTCAGGCGGTATAAGCATGCCGGTAGCGAGAAGAAGCATAAACCCTCGGTCGAATTGCGGCCTGAGAATGAACGTCCTTCGATTGTGGCGGAAACGGACATAAGGGTCTCTCCCCGGCTGTCCTTTCAGGTTTGACTTGTCGAGATCTACCCGAAAACGCACCTCGCCGTTTGCCGATAATTCTAACCCGAGGTCGCCAAGTGATGAACGGCGCGTTTCATGGTCGACCCCAACGTCCATATGAAGTTTCAAACCATCAGGTGAGATCCCGATGGGCGGAAGTTGAAACGGTACTTCCCAACTTCTGATGACTCTTTTCAAGGTGCTGTCCACCAGTTCAGTCTTTGCCAGGCGAAAGCCCTTCGGGCGCTGGAGTGTGACCGGTTTACCATCCGCGATCACGGTCATTTCCTTGTCGGTCACTCGAAGAGCGGCGATCTTGGTATAACATCCGGGAGCTTGAGGGATCCCGTCACTCGCTGCGATCTCAAAATCTCGCGTTTGCCCGTCAACCGTCGTCAATCGAACCGAGTACGGTTGAAAGAAATCGGTTTCGACCTCCCGCAGTCGTTTTCCGTTTTGGGCCAAGAAATCACAGACATCGAAGACATATGTGATGCCCTTTTGCGCGATCATCTCATTGCCCCGCTTCGCCAACGCCTGTGGCGTGATAGCCGGGTCGCGATCCTTCACCGATTCTAGATCGGCCAGGATAGTTGAACCGCTGATCTTAGGATACTGAACGCCGCGCTCAGAAACTTGCAACTGAACGTTCCGATCCGACGCCACTAAAATAACGCTCAAAACCGAAACCATAATAGTTGTAACGTACTTCATTTTCCGTTTCTGACCTGCCTTCCGGGTGTCCCTGGCCGGTCGCGCACGATTATTATCTGAAAGACGGTACATTTTCAAATTATTGCAACGCATAAGATAAGAATTCTTGTCTAAACGCAAAGACGTGGATTAAAATCGTCTTGCCCATATGCCCACATACGTCCCCCGACGAATCGGTTTCCCTATTTCTGTGATCGCGCTCGCGGTGTTTTTACCCCTTTTGATCTCATCATCCGCTTGCCAGATTGGCACGGGCGGCGTTCAGATCTCTCCAATTGTGACGACAGAGGCAGCCCCGTCCCCGACGCCGGACCCGTCTACGATCACTATAGCGGCGGTCGGTGACATTATGCTTGGGTCGCCTTTTCCTAATGACTCGCGCATGCCGCCGAGCGACGGAGCCGACCTTCTCAAGGAGGTGACCCCGATCCTTTCCAGTGTCGACATTGCTTTCGGTAACCTGGAAGGCCCTATCACCGATAACGGGGCTTCGTCGAAATGCAAACCGCCTAAACCACCTGAGCCGGGCAAGGCACCCGAACCGGTACGGTGCTATGCCTTTCGCATGCCGACTCGATATGGGAAGTACCTGAAGGCCGCCGGTTTCGACGTGCTGAGCGTGGCGAATAACCACGCAAGTGATTTTGGCGAGCCTGGGCGCGCCAGCACGCGTCGGGTCCTGGATGGGTTAGGGATCAAGCATGCCGGTAGCGACCGTGCGAAGTTCACGACGACCTATCTGGATGTAAAGGGGAAAAAGATCGCGTTCATCGGATTCGCTCATAATCCTGCACAGCCGAACGTCAACGATCTTGCCACAGCCCGCCGGCTCGTGGCCGAAGCGGATAAGCGCGCGGACATCGTTGTCGTTTCATTTCATGGAGGTGCGGA
>DATFEW010000281.1:0-7187 GCA_035250805.1 Pyrinomonadaceae bacterium | reverse complement strand
GTCAAAATCCTTCGCCCATGCGTCCATCTGCTTCTTCGTAACCTGCTTAGGCTCGTCTATCCAAAAAGCAACTGCCCGCGCCTCGAAATTTCCGGTTTCCCAAAGTTCCTGCGCCAGTGCGTGCCGGTCTTCAGCTTGCTTCTTTACCTCCCTTGCAAATTGTTTCAGGAGCGGCGTTCGTATACCGAACGATTTCGGTGTCTTGATCCCAAAACGCTCCATTCCGGCGACATTCTTCGGATCGCCGAGCGCCGTAAGTCTTGCCAACACTTCTTCGGCCTTCATTTTGCGAGCTTATTTTTGAGCACTGACTTGGTCTGCTTCGACCTGAACGAATGAAGTTTTTTTCGCAGCTCCGGGTGCGAATTCGCGAGTATGGATATCGCGAGAAGCGCCGCATTCTTAGCACCGGCCTCCCCAATAGCAAGCGTGCCGACGGGGATTCCGGCGGGCATCTGAGCGATGGAAAGTAGCGAATCGAGACCTTTGAGCGCTTTGCTTTCGATCGGGACTCCGAGCACGGGCAGAACAGTTTGCGACGCGCACATTCCCGGCAGGTGTGCCGCACCGCCTGCACCCGCGATGATCACCTCGATGCCACGCGACTCAGCAGACTTTGAAAACTCGAACAAAAGGTCGGGCGTGCGATGGGCGGAAACGATCTTTGTCTCGTGCGGCACACTGAATTCGTCGAGTGTTTCGGCAGCAACCTTCATCGTGGACCAGTCGGTTTTGCTGCCCATGATGATAGAAACTATCGGTTTTCTCGCCATATCAATTCTTTGCAAGCTCGGCTCGCACAACCATTTCAAACTTATCCCAAGCCGCAATCGTGCTGCGCCAATATACGATTTTGCCTGTCCGGTCGATGACGATGTTCTTTGGAAAGCCCGAAAAAACAAACCCATCCATCGCCGGTTTTGCATCGGCCGCATGAAGGTATTCAAAGGGTTCTTTCGCGAGATACTTTTTAACATCGCTCGCGGTATCGGCCGTCATAGCCAGAAAAACGACATCGGCACTATTGGGAAATCTCGCTCGGAGCTCGTTAAGTTTCGGTTTGTGAGATCGGCATACCGGACAGCCGATAAACCAGAAATTCAGCACAACGACCTTGCCTTTTAGGTCAGAAGAACTGACGGTCCTCCCGTCCAGCGTTGTGACCGAAAACGCGGGCGATTGCATTCCTTCCTGGGGTATCTTTTGCAGACGAAACTCGATCGTCCCGTCCTCAAGCGTTTTTGCCAGCGTGCGGTCCGGATAGTGAAAATTCGCCATGCGGATATCGACAAATTCGTTGTTCGAGACAATATTTCCGTCGGAATCACGAAAGATGGTCTTTGGAGCCGGCTGCTTGAGCTGTCCAACGGCGACACACACGAAAACGCACGAGATGAGAGCCACCACCGTCGCCAGCTGTTTCAGAAATCTTCGCATACCGCTAAAAATAAAAGAGTTGGGCGGCGAAAGCAAATTTCGTTTCAAGGTGATCGGGCGCACGCAATCTGCAAATCGACATTGCGTTAGATCGTTATACGGCTATACTAATACGCGATACTCACACCACACCCTTTTAAACTTTTGCGGAGGTACGTTTGTGCTCGGTAAGACTGTCTCTCACTATCAGATAAAGTCACAACTCGGCGAGGGCGGGATGGGTGTTGTTTACGAGGCCGAAGACACCAACCTCGGACGCCACGTCGCACTCAAATTCCTGTCACCTTCGATGGCGAATGATGACAATCTTCTGCAGCGGTTTCAACGCGAGGCGCGTGCTGCATCAGCGCTGAATCACCCGAATATTTGCACCATACACGGCATCGAGCAATCAGATTCGGACCATTTCATCGTAATGGAACTGCTTGACGGCGAATCGCTCGGCGATCGCATTCGTCGGGGGCCGATGGATATCGAAGATGTTCTCAGGTTTGGAGTACAGATCGTCGACGCGCTCGAATCGGCGCATTCAAAGGGCATTGTCCATCGAGACCTGAAACCCGCAAATATTTTCGTTACATCGCGTAATCTGGCAAAGATCCTCGATTTCGGCCTGGCAAAAATTGACAAGCAGAAGCCCGACGCTGCATCGAATCTTCCCACTGCGATCGCGGATGGCCTCACGTCGGCCGGGGCAACGATGGGAACTGTCGCCTATATGTCGCCGGAGCAGGCAAGGGGAGAGATAACAGACACGCGGACGGACCTATTCTCGTTCGGCACAGTGCTTTATCAGATGGCGAGCGGTGTGCTTCCTTTTCAGGGGGACACATCGGCCGTGGTGTTCGATGCGATCCTCAATCGGGAGCCCACGCCTATAGATCAGGTGAATCCCAACCTGCCGGCGGAACTTGGCCGGATAATCATCCAGGCTCTCGAGAAAGATCGGGATTTGAGATATCAGAACGCAACAGATCTTAAGACGGCGCTCAAACGATTGAAGCGAGATCTTGACTCGGGAAGACATCCGAGCGATCCAAGCGGAATCCACAGCACCCGCACCCCACAGGCCGTTCACGAACACTCGATCGCCGTACTCTATTTCGAAAACCTGAGCGGGATGAAGGAGGACGAGTATCTTCGGGACGGGATCACCGAGGACATCACTACAGAGCTCTCTAAGATCGCTAAACTGAAAACATTTTCAAGGGCAGTTATGCTGCCCTACCGTGACAAACCCGTGACCGCCGGCCAGGTCGGCCAGGAACTCGGAGCGTCTTATGTGCTGACCGGCAGCCTTCGTCGTGCCGGAAACCGGCTACGTATCAACGCACAGCTTATCGATGCATCGACCGATTTTCCGCTATGGTCGGAAAGGTACGATCGCGAGATGGAGGATGTCTTTGCGGTTCAGGACGAGATCGCTTCGAAGATAGCCGCGGCGCTGCGCATCACGCTCTCGCCACAGGAGCAAGAGGCTCTCAAGGCGAAACCCACCGAAAATCTGCATGCCTATGATCTGTACCTGCGGGGGAGGAACTTCGCTCGTCGCGTAGGCCGTCAGGACATGCAGTTCGCCCTGCAGATGTATGAAAACGCGGTAACCCTCGATCCGGGTTTTGCGGTCGCGCACGCCGCCATCGCAAACGTGTGTGCCCAGTATTATTATTACTTTGAACGGAAACAGGAATGGATCGAACGCGTCAACGCCGCAACACAAAGGGCGATCGCCGCCGGTCGCGATGAGCCGGAGATACGCTGCGCAGAGGCGTGGCTGGATTTTGCCCAAGGCCGTTACGAATCGGCGGTTGATAAGATACGCTCGGCATTGAATCGCGATCCGGATATTGACGGCGGCTATCACTTGCTGGGCCGCGCGCTTTTCGAAGCCGGCCGTTATCAGGAGGTCGTTGATATTATGGAGGACGCGCTTGCTCATGCCGGCGAAAACTACAATACGACCATCCCGATACATAACGCACTTGGGGCGCTCGGTAAGAAAGACGCGCTTAACAATTACACCTATCGCGAGATAGCCATTTTTGAATCGCAGTTAAAGAAAACCCCCGAAGATGCTCGTGTCCGCGTTCTGCTCGCAGGCAATTATGCCGAACAGGGACGTTTTGAAGATGCAAAGCGTGAGGTTGACCTTGCCATGGCGCTTCGCCCGGACGACACGATGATCCTGTACAACATTGCGTGTACTTTGTGTTCGATGGACAAGCCGAAAGACGCTATGATCGCACTCGGCAAGGCATGGGAGGCTGGATATCGAAACCCCGTTTGGACGCGTCAGGATCCCGACCTGGCAATTCTCCACGGCGATCCGGAATTCGAACGCCTTTATCCTGAAGGAACCCAGCTGCGGCCGGATCAGGCCTCGCTTCATGCAGTAGAGTAAAGTAATGCTCGGTAAGACGATTTCACACTATAAGATAAGCTCGCAGCTGGGCGAAGGCGGGATGGGCGTCGTGTACGAGGCTGAGGACGTCAACCTTGGACGGCACGTCGCGCTGAAGTTCCTCACGCCGTCGATGGCAAACGACGAGAATCTTCTGCAGCGGTTTCAGCGCGAGGCTCGAGCTGCGTCAGCGCTGAATCATCCGAATATTTGTACGATCCACGGCATCGAGCAGCACGAGTCGGAACATTTCATCGTAATGGAGCTGCTCGATGGTGAAGCGCTTGCTGACCGCATCCGTCGCGGCCCGCTCGACATAGATCTTTTGCTAACCCTAGGGGTGCAAATTGCGGATGCACTCGAGTCGGCGCATTCCAAAGGCATCGTGCATCGCGACCTGAAACCGGCAAACATTTTCGTGACCTCGCGCGGTCAGGCAAAAATACTCGATTTCGGCCTGGCGAAGATCGATCAACAGAAACCCGGCGCTGCCTCCAATGTTCCGACCGCCATCGCCGACCATCTCACCTCCGCCGGGGCGACGATGGGCACGGTTGCATATATGTCTCCAGAGCAAGCGCGAGGCGAGATAACGGACGCTCGGACAGATCTTTTTTCCTTTGGTACTGTTCTGTATCAGATGGCGACCGGCCTAATGCCATTTCAAGGCGATACCTCCGCGGTCGTCTTCGACGCAATACTGAATCGTGATCCGGCACCTTTGAACGAAGTAAATCCATTGCTTCCGGCCGAACTTGGCCGGATCGTTTCACAGATGCTTGAAAAGGATCGCGATCTCAGATTTCAAAGCGCTACGGAAGTAAAGACCGCGTTAAAGAGGCTGAAACGCGACCTCGATTCAGGGCGGCATCCCAGCGAATCAAGTGGCATCCATGGCACGCAAGCGCCACAGTCGGTAACGGAACAGTCTATCGCCGTTCTTTATTTCGAAAACCTCAGCGGGATGAAGGAGGACGAATATCTACGCGATGGGATCACCGAAGATATCACAACTGAACTTTCGAAGATCAGCAGCCTGAAGACTTTCTTTCGAGCAAACATACTGCCGTACCGCGATAGGTCGGTAACCGCCGGGCAAGTCGGAAGAGAACTTGGCGCGTCGCACGTCCTGGCAGGCAGTCTACGTCGCATTGGCAATCGACTCCGCATCAATGCGCAGTTGATCGACGCGGCGAACGAGTTTCCTCTTTGGTCCGAGCGATACGACCGTGAAATGGAGGACGTTTTCGCGGTGCAGGATGAGATCGCGTCAAAGATCGCGGCGGCTCTTCGAATTACACTTTCACCGCAGGAACAGGAGGCTCTCGCCGCGAAACCGACCGAGAATCCGCACGCTTACGACCTATATTTACGCGGCCGAAATTACGCTCGCCGCGTTAGTAGGCAAGATCTGCAGGTTGCTCTCCAGATGTTTGAGAGTGCTGCGGCACTCGACGAGGATTTTGCACTGGCCCACGCCGGGTTGGCCAACGTTTGCGTTCAACATTTCTATTATTTCGAGCGGGATCAACGCTGGATCGACCGGGCGAATGCCGCAAGCGAAAAAGCCGTTGCTAAAGGAAGCGACGCGCCTGAAATACAACTCGCGGAGGCGTGGCTGGATTTTGCCGCGAAACGGTACGACAAGGTCATCGACAAGATGCGCCGAACACTTAAGAAGTATCCTGATCTCGACGGCGGCTACTATCTATTGGGAAGCGCTCTTTTCGAGTCGGGACAGTACCAGGAGCTCGTAGACATTATGGAAACGGCGCTAGCTCATGCCGGCGAGAACTATAACACCGTCGTTCCTATCGCCAACGCACTTGGGGCGCTGGGAAAAACGGACGCACTAAATAATTTCAGTCATCGGATGGTAGCCATTTTTGCGAGTCACCTGAAAAAGGTACCCGAGGATGCTCGCGCCCGCGTGCTTCTTGCAAATGCTCTCGCAACATTGGGTCGATCCGAAGAGGCAAAGCGAGAGGCAGATATGGCAATGGCACTGCGCCCCGATGACACTATGATCCTCTACAACATCGCATGTGTTTTTTGCCTGATGAACAACCCAAAGGACTCAATTGTCGCACTCAAGAAGGCTTGCGACGCTGGTTACAGCGCCACTGCATGGGCACGTCAGGATCCGGATCTTGCTCTCCTGCACGGCGACCCTGAATTCGAAAGCCTGTTTCAGGGGCCTGAAGCTTCAGCGGCCTGAGGAAAGAATCGCCTAGAAGGAGTCCCTCTCGACACGTCGAAGTTGTACGATCTCCGTCTTGATCACCTCCAACCTTGCGTCGTTGAACCGTTGCGGGAGACGGAGGCCGCTGCGACACCCTGACTAATTTACGTTTTGACTCAAAGCGCCCTAAGATAGTGCTGATCCTTTCGCGGCAAAATAACAAGACAATAGAATGGCAGAAAAATCGACGATCTATTACACATTGACGGATGAAGCACCGTTATTGGCAACGCATTCTTTCTTGCCGATCGTGAAAGCATTTGCAAGATCTGCAAACATTGAAATTAAAGTTCCGGATATTTCGCTAGCGGGAAGAATTTTAGCCAACTTTCCTGAAAGTTTAAGGGGCGACCAAAAAGTTCCTGATTCTCTTGCAGAGTTGGGCGAGCTGGCAACAAGACCTGAAGCCAACATCATTAAGCTGCCGAACATCTCCGCTTCTGTTCCGCAGTTGGAGGAAGCGATCGGCGAGCTTCAGAAACAAGGTTTGCGGGTGCCGAATTACGTTGCCGAACCTAAAACGGACGAAGAAATAGCCATCAACAAGAGGTATGCGAAAGTTTTGGGAAGTGCGGTAAATCCTGTGCTTCGAGAAGGAAATTCCGACCGACGAGCTCCCAAAGCCGTAAAAAACTACGCGAAAGCAAACCCTCACCGCATGGGAGTATGGAATGCGGATTCGAAAACTTCGGTTGCACACATGAACGCCGGAGATTTTTACGGATCGGAAACTTCGATCACGGTCGAAACGGATGGAAAGTTCAGGATCGTTTTTTACGGCAGCGACGGTTCCGAGAAAGTTTTAAAAGATCTCGCTCCGCTAAAAGCAGGGGAAGTGATCGATTCTTCGGTGATGGATCTCTCGGCGTTGAGATCCTTCGTCGGGGACGCCATCGTTGAGGCCAAAGAAAAAGACGTTCTGCTTTCGGCACATTTGAAAGCAACGATGATGAAGGTTTCCGACCCGATCATTTTCGGGGCTATCGTGGAAACTTATTTCAAAGACGTTTTTGAAAAATATAGGGACACGTTTGACGAATTGGAGATCGACCCGAACTTCGGGTTGGCGACGCTTTTCGAGAAAATATCCGGCCATTCTAAAGAAGC
>DATFEW010000277.1:0-8719 GCA_035250805.1 Pyrinomonadaceae bacterium | reverse complement strand
GATCGGTAGAAATCACCACAACCAGTTTTTTTTGTTGAATGGAATGATCGGAGCAGTCGTCTTCGCGATCACGGGCATTGCCGTTTTCGCACAGCCGACTGAGCCAGCCGCGCGAACGCTGCCAACGGTCTCGGCCGCGGCCCGGCTGTCGGATTCATTCGCGGAGGTCGCGAAGATCGTCGAACCTTCGGTCGTCAGCATCGATGCGAAAACGAAGCCCGCCGATACGACAGCGCGAAATCGTACGGCGCCGACCGAATCGGACGACATCATGGAGTTTTTCCGCCGGCAACTGCCGCGCCGTCCCGTTTACTCGGTGGGCAGCGGCTTCATCATCGACCGGTCCGGTTACATTTTGACCAACGCGCACGTTATCGACAACGCGGCAAAAATTGTGGTGCGGCTTAATTCGGGTGAAGAGTTTCCTGCCCGGGTCGTGGGAGCTGACGAAGAAACCGATCTCGCCGTTTTGAAGATCGAGGCGGGGCGGGAGCTTGAGGCGCTGAAGCTGGCTGATTCGAACCGCGTTCGGGTCGGCGACTGGGTCCTTGCGGTCGGATCGCCATTCGGACTCGCCCGAACCGTCACGGCCGGTATCGTATCTCAAGTAAAACGGGAGACGCCTGACGGGTCGCTCTTTCAACGGTTCATCCAGACCGATGCGGCCATCAACCGCGGCAACTCCGGCGGCCCGCTCGTAAATCTTGAGGGTGAAGTGATCGGCGTCAATTCTCAGATCGCGACGACGACCGGCGATTATAACGGCGTCGGCTTTGCATTGCCCTCGACGGACGCAGCCGAAGTCGCAAAGCAGCTTATTGATGGCGGCAAGGTCAAACGCGGGTTCCTGGGTGTCGGGCTCGATTCGGTAAAAGCAGAGTTTGCAAAGGTGTATGGACTGGGCGACGGGCGCGGTGCGATCATCACCGACATTCGCGATCCTAACAGTGCCGCGGGCCGGGCCGGCCTAAAGGCAGGGGACGTGATAGTGGAGTTCGACGGAAAACCGATCACGAACGCGCAGGACCTTATCGCAAGAGTTTCATCTACGCTGCCTGAGAACAGTGTCAGCGTTGCCTATCTGCGTGAGAATGGGAATTCGATGGAGCGAAAGACAACGTCAATGAAGGTCGGCGAGCGGCCGCCGTCCCGGCGTTCCCGAGATGATGCACGGCCGACGAAGCCGACGATCGAATCCACTAAGGACGCTGGGAAGCCATTCGGATTGACGCTCATCGAGCTTACGCCGCAATCTGCCGCTGATTTCCAGGTCCAGGGCCAGTCCGGCCTGTTCGTTAAGGAGATCAGCCCGGAAAGCCACATTGCGGAAGTTAAATCTTCGACCGGTGGAGAGGCCATCGGCGAGGGCGACATAATCCAGCGGATCAACCGCATCACTGTTAAAGACACGAAAACCTTTAGCGATACCGTGAGCAAGCTGAAGAAAGGCGACGCGGTTGTGCTGCATGTTGTTTCCATCGATCCGCGATCAAAGGTGGGCCGGTTGAAGATAGTTCAGTTCACAGTTCAGTAGCTTCAAAGTTCAAGGTTCAAAGTTCAAGGCCCGGTGTCGTTTGACGTCGGGCCTATATTTTGGTGTTTCGACTTTGGACTTTAGACTCAGGACTTTAGACTTAAGAATTATGGCATCAGCAAAACAAGCGAAAGCGGCAAAACGAGCGAAGGCGTCGGTCAAGACATACCACAATTACATCGGCGGCGAATGGATAAAGAGCAGTTCCGGTGAGTGGTTCGAGAACGTCAACCCAGCGGATGTGAACGACGTCGTCGGGCGGTTTCCCGTGTCGAATGAGGAAGACGTGAACCGGGCTGTCGAGGCGGCAAAGTCGGCCGCCAAGCGATGGCGTCTCACTCCGGCGCCGAAACGTGCGGAACTGCTCTTCGGGCTTGGCGAGATCCTTCGCGAGAACAAAGACCAATACACCCGCGATATGACGCGTGAGATGGGCAAGGTCGTCAAAGAGGCGGGCGGTGACGTGCAAGAGGCCATCGATTGTACCTATTACACCGCGGGCGAGGGGCGGCGGCTTCACGGTTTCACGACACCGGCGGAAATGCCCAACAAATTTGCGATGTGCGTCCGTCAGCCGGTCGGAGTTTGCGGGTTGATCACTCCGTTCAATTTTCCGATGGCGATCCCGTCCTGGAAGCTGATCCCGGCTCTTGTTTGTGGCAACACCGTCGTTCTTAAATCCGGTGAGGACGTGCCGCTTTCTGCGCTAAATCTTGTAAAAGCTTGCGAGATGGCCGGAATTCCAAAAGGGGTTGTGAATCTTATCAACGGTCACGGTTCGGACATCGGGCCCTCACTGGTCGGTCACCCGGATGTGCGTCTGATCTCATTTACCGGCTCGACCGATACTGGCCGCATCATTGCCGAGCAATGCGCAAGTGATAACAAGATCGTCTCGCTCGAGATGGGCGGGAAAAACGCCATCATCGTGATGGACGATGCCGATATTGACAACGCCGTGGAAGGGTCACTGTGGGGAGCTTTCGGAACAAGCGGACAGCGTTGCACTGCTTCGTCGCGGCTCGTTGTGCATAAGAAAATCTATAAAAAATTCTCGGAAAGGCTCGTCGAACGTGCAAAGCGTCTGCGTGTAGGCAAGGGCCTCGATCCGAAGACGGAAGTCGGTCCCGTTATCCACGAAGACGCGATGCAGAAGATACTCGGGTACATCCAGATCGGCAAAAACACGGACAAGGCTACACTTGCGTGCGGCGGCAATCGCCTGACCAAAGGCGACTTTTCGAAAGGCTGGTTCATTGAGCCAACTGTATTCACGAACGTTAAGCCAAGTATGCGTATCGCGCAGGAAGAGATCTTTGGCCCGGTCACCGCAGTCATTCCATTCTCAACGCTCGACGAAGCTATCGACATTGTCAACGGCGTGAAATACGGCCTCTCATCAGCGATCTATACGCAGGATGTTAACAACGCATTTCACGCAATGCAGGAACTCTACACCGGCATCTGCTACGTAAATTCCGCAACGATCGGCGCCGAGGTGCACCTTCCATTCGGCGGTACAAAAGGTACCGGCAACGGCCATCGCGAAGCGGGCACGCAAGTCCTGGACATTTTTAGCGAGTGGAAGGCCCTGTACGTTGATTATTCCGGTAAGCTGCAGAAAGCGCAGATCGACGAGGTTGAGATTTAGCCTGGGGATCCCGATCTGGATCTCATGCCGTTCATTATTTCGATATGAGTCTGAAGGATCCGTGATGCTTGTTGCGGATTGACCTCGAGCGACCAATCGTTGCGATCGAATGTGCCGCCAAGGAAAATTCCGTCCGACCGCGGAAACATATGACCAGCTCCGATGTAACCGTAGTCGATCTCGGGCTGTGGCAACAGTACTTCCAATTGCCCGCGGACCGGTATCAGCTTCTCATCCCCGAAAAGCTGACGGGCGCCCAGCCCGCTGCAATTAAAGATGACCGATTCCTTCAGCTGCATCACTTCTTCGCGGGAGCGAAATTCTTTCACAACAATTCTTCCGCCGGCGTTGTAGAAGTCCCGCAAGAGAGCTCGAAGGTAAACCGGCGCCTCGATCATCATCGAGCTGTATTGACGGACAATGGGAACGTCAAAATAGTTTGCCGGACCGCGGTGAATGATCTGTTGCGGATATAGGTCGTTTCCGCCCGGGAGCTCACCTTGCAGGCTCACTTCGTTGCGATGAAGGGTGAAAATATCCAGCCAACGAACACCGTAGTCGGGCCCGACCAGCAGCTGGAAAGCGCGATTCGAGGTGCGTGCAGCGGTACGAAACTGGTCAACGAACTTTGTCGATATGGCGTCTTCATCAAACAACGAAACGGGCGACCAAAAACCGGCCGCGATATTTGAGGTCGTAGCAGGCGGCAGATCTTTTGCATAGATCGTCACTGTTCCGGGACCATTCTGAAACCGCCTCTGCAGCAGTATCGCCGTCGATAAACCGTTCACACCGCAGCCGATGACGGCGAATCGACGGGGCGTCTCAGCCCTGCGGATTCGCCTCGACCGTGCAGCTGGTTGCGCCTGAAAATCGCGAACAAGCTCCACCGCCTGCGACGCGGTGCCCCAGGACAGAGTAATGCCCGCTCCACCGTGGCCGTAGTTATGAACGATCAGTTTTTCGCCAACGCGTACTGCCTCGACGAGGTATCCTTCACGGCGAAAGGGTCGAAGACCGACGATCTCCCGGATGACTCGGTTGCGCGCGACGTTTACCGGGGCCAGACGACGCGCTCGATCTTGTGCAAAGGCACGAAGAGCGGTCGAATGCGTGGCCGCGAAAAGCCCGGCCGCTGTTAATCCGCGCAAGAACGAGCGGCGGTCGAGTTCTGCGGCCATATCTGAAAAACGGTCGTTTCTCATTCGGGAAGAAAAATCTAAGTTCGAGAATAGCGGAGAGACCGCAGAGTATCAATCATAATTCGATCACTGCGGGAAAAGTTGATGTGCGATTTAGCAAATCCCGCGAAAAATCGTAAAATCTCCGCTTATAGCCATTCTTATACAAAACGAAGTTACTGGAGCGAATCTTTATGAAGATCGGTCTGCCTAAAGAGATCAAAGACAACGAATATCGCGTCGGCCTCACCCCGGCCGGCGTCCAGGCGCTGGAAAATGCAGGTCACGAGGTCTACGTACAGAAGACCGCAGGCGGAGGTTCGGGATTTACAGATGAGCAATATGTAAAAGCCGGGGCGGAGCTGCTCGATACAGCCGATGAGGTATGGCAGACCGGCGACATGATAGTGAAGGTCAAGGAGCCGGTGGCCCCTGAATACCCGCGAATGCGGGAAAACCAACTGCTTTTCACTTATTTGCACCTTGCTCCAGAATTTGAGCTAACGAAACAAATGCTCGAACGCAAAGTGACCGGCGTTGCGTATGAGACCATAACGGACGAAAATGGACGCCTGCCGCTTTTGACGCCCATGTCCGAGGTCGCGGGGCGAATGGCCGTGCAGGTCGGCGCGACCTATCTTGAAAAAATGAATGGCGGGAGGGGTATTCTGCTGGGAGGCGTTCCGGGTGTCCCGGCAGCAAACGTCGTTATTATTGGCGGCGGCGTCGTGGGCACCGAAGCTGCCAAGATGGCCGTAGGCCTCGGAGCCCGTGTAACGATAATTGACAGGAACCTCGACCGGCTTCGCCAGCTCGACGATATCTTTCTTTCAAAGGTGCAGACGCTTGCTTCGTCGCGGTATGCGATCGAGGAAGCGATCTCCCACGCGGATCTTGTGATCGGGGCGGTGCTGGTCGTCGGAGCGGCGGCTCCAAAGCTCGTGACCCGCGACATGCTGAATCTCATCCCGCATGGTGCTGTACTTGTAGATGTCGCTGTCGATCAAGGCGGATGTTTTGAAACGACCCATGCTACCACACACTCAAACCCGACTTACTATGAGGAGGGAGTGCTGCATTATTGCGTCGCAAATATGCCGGGAGCCGTTCCCCGCACATCGACCTTTGCGCTTACGAATGCCACCCTGCCGTATGCACTCGCCCTTGCAAACAAAGGCTTCGAAGCGGCGATCAAGGAGGATCCAGGACTCTGCGAGGGTGTAAACACGTATGCCGGCAAGCTAACCTATGAGGCTGTTGCGGAATCGCAGAGCCTCGAATACACGCCGCTGGATTCCCTCATCGACCTGAAAGCAGCGGCTGCGTAGTCCTACCATTTTTTCGCGGATAAGGGCGGATCTCCATAGTGTTTGATATGCCCATTCGTTAGATCCGGTCTCTAAATCCAACTCTCCGAGAACGTGCTATAATTCGCGTAAAATCGACCCGATCTTAGAGCCCTGCGATGGAGCACGAACGCGTTGAAAGAGTTAAACAGCTGTTAGCGACGGCGCTGGCCAAGCCGCCGGGTGATCGCGACGCCTATCTTGATGCTGCGTGTGAAGGCGACCTTCTGCTGCGCCGCGATGTTCAACTCTATTTGCAAAGCGGCGACAGGACCGAACAATTTCAATTTCACTCAGATCCTACCCAACCTTCGATCCCCTCGGAGAATGCTCCCGTCGGTTCGCCAACCATTGACACCCCGTCCGACCCGCGGGTCGGCAAGGCGTTCGGGAAATATGTGATCCAAAAGCGCGTGGCAGAGGGCGGAATGGGAATCGTCTATCTGGCTGTTGATTCGCAACTAGGGCGCGAGGTTGCGCTAAAAATACTGCCGGAGTATTTCTCGATGGATCGTCAGCGAATGCAGCGTTTTCAGCGTGAAGCGCGTGCGACATCACATCTGAATCACCCGAATATCGTAACGGTATTCGAGGTCGGGCAGATGGACGGATGCGAGTTCATTGCCAGCGAATTTGTTGTCGGTGAAACGTTGCGCGAAAAAATGCAAAAGGGTCCGATCCCGTTTGTCGAGATGTTAAAGATCGCGTCGCAAGTCGCGGGTGCGCTTGGGGCTGCTCACAAAGCAGGAATTATTCATCGAGACATAAAACCCGAGAACGTAATGATCCGGCCTGACGGATATGTGAAGGTTCTTGATTTTGGCCTCGCGAAGGTAGTGACTCCTATCGGTGCGTCCGCCTCAGGCGAGGGGCCCTCGCTTCAAAACCATACGATCCCCGGAATGATCCTGGGAACCGCGGCATATATGTCACCGGAACAAGCCGAGGGGACCGATATTGACGCTCGAACGGATATTTGGGGCCTCGGCGTGCTGCTCTATGAGATGGCCGCCCGCAAGCAGCCGTTCGAAGGCCCAACGCCGAGTCACACTATCGTCGCGATCCTGGAGCACGAACCGCAGCCTTTCGAGCACCCGTCGGCCGAGCTAAAGCAGATAATTACGACAGCGCTGCAAAAAGATCGGCCACTCCGGTACCAGAGTGCGGAGGCCATGTCTGCCTCCATCGACGAACTGAAGCACCGGCTCGGTTACTTCAGCGACCAGAACGTGTCGGGTCCATCGACCGACGATCGAAAAGCAGCGGCGGCGTCCGCCCGGCCCAGCCCATATCGAAAACTTGTATGGATCGTCCCCGTTGTCTTGATCATCCTTTTGGGAGGAGTGGTTGGCATCTACGCATTGATGAGCCTCGTTTTAAGCGGTACGACTGCAAATTCGAATATAAATGTGGAACCCACGCCCACGGTTGAATCAAATACGGCCGTAGAATTCCCGATACCAACTATAGAGCCATCAACGCCGGCACCTGTCTATGTGGAGCCGACGCCCGAGCCGAAACCTGAGCCAAGCGTTGTGCCGGATGCTACGCCGATGCGGGACAGGCAAGAGCCAATAGCCGCACCCACGCCGAGGCCGAAGCCGACAGTAAGGCCCCAGCCAACACGAAAGCCTAGACCAAAGCCGGATCCGAATTGCGTCTTTACGAATAGCTGTAATTAGGATCAAAATATGCAAAAGCGGGATCAAAAAGCGGTCAGGTATACAAAGGTTATGCGATATTATCGTCCAGCTTTTTTTAGCATTCTCATGCTGGTTGTTCTGGCCGGAATGCATATTAGCGCTCCGGCCCAGGGCCGTCTAACGTATCCGGAAATAAGCACGGCCCTCAATACAAAACTTCCGAATCAGGTGTTTCAGACCAAAACCCAGTTGATCAAATTTGTTATTACACAGATAAAGAACCGTAAGGTGGACAAACCTTTGACCGGGGATCGCGAAGAAGATCTTCGGCAGGCTGGAGCGACCGAAGAGTTGATCGCTGCGATCCGCGCAAATTCGCCGAAACCCGATCCGATGGAAAATGCGGTCAATCTTGGAGATCTGATGAGCCGAGCGACGAATCTGGTCAAGCCGGAATTTACGCCGGAGGCACTGAAGGCAGGAACCGAGGGGTCTGTGAAACTGGAATTGCAATTGGATGCATCAGGAAAGGTTATTTCGGTAAAGGCTCTGGCTCCCCTGGCCAATGGCCTTACCGAACGAGCGATTGCAGCCGCGCGAAGATCGACATTTACGGCGGCCACCTTGAATGGTAAACCGGCACCCGGGATCGGGACGATTACTTATAATTTCAAGATCAACAAACTCAACATTCCGGCAACGATAGCCGCTGCAGACGCCCTGCGTGACAAAGGTGATTATGACGGCGCGATCGCAGAATATACCCGGGTGATCGATGTAAGTAATACCCAATCGACCGCATTTTTCGGCCGCGGGGTCTGCTATCTAATGAAGACAAACTACGAGAAGGCGGCTGCCGATCTGGAATCCGCGGTGCGGTTGGATGGAACTTATGTAGACGGGTTTTTTTATCTTGGGATAGCAAATGACTTTAAGGGAGACGTTAGGGCGTCAGCGATCAATTACGGCAAGGCGATAAAGCTAAATCCCGAATACGATAGGCGGGCCCTGACCAAATGCCTATTTATCGACAGGTCGGGAGTAACTATTGAGCAGGCACGCAACGCCGCCGACAGCATTGCGGATGCGTGCGAATCAGCTCTCAAGATAACCCCCGAGTTCATGTCGAGCCTTATACAGTTGAAGCGCGGAATCGCATACCGCCTTAAAGGGGATTACGACAGGGCGATCACTGTTTTCGAAACTGTACAGAGGGCGAATCCTCAATTTATGGCGGTTCGAATCCAGCTTCCGATCGCCTATAACGGGCGCGGACAGGTCCGGTTTAACAAGAAGGATTTTAAGGATGCTTTAGACGATGTAAATGCCGCTATTGAGATCGATCCCCGGAATCCGACATCGTT
>DATFEW010000245.1:0-3355 GCA_035250805.1 Pyrinomonadaceae bacterium | reverse complement strand
TAACATAAGGCCTCTTCGTTTTTACTCATCGGAATCTTCCGAATCGTCGGAGCTTACCGTAAACATACTGTCCTTCCACCGGCTATGTTCAAAACTCCACTTTCGTATCAAGCCAAATAGCGGAACGATCGCCAGTGCGACGAAGGCGCAGCAAAAATTCACGCCGCGAAAAACATTCTGCTCCACCTTTACGCTGATTGGCATTGGTTGCTGCCAGTTTTGCCAAGTGCCTTCCACACGCAGTGTATATTTTCCGCCCGGCAGCGATGATAGCGTAGCGTCCTGTTCCTTTGAACCTTCGGTCCAGGCACCGTCGCTGTCGGTCCCGCTGTAATATTCGATCGGAATGTTAACCGACTCCACTTCCTGGCTCTGTTCATTTATCAGATCAATGTCGAGCTCAGCAAACGAATTATCTACGGGCGCCGAAGCTGTGATCCGCACATTTCGGTTAGCTTTAACGTCGAACGGAGTGCTGAAAGCGGTTTGCGCCTGCGTCGCGTTCACCATCGGCGGGAGCTGTATCACCTGCGAGAATATCGTCGTCGTCAACCCGCTGAGCGGGATCATGATCATCGCGATCAGAAACAACAGCACCAGCGGCAAGACGCCCCATGTGTAATAGAAGGAACCTGTGAACGGCTGGTTGGGCGCAACACCCCAGGGTTTCGGGAGGTTGGACACACCGAAGGCCTTCTCGACCTCGGCGTTCGTCATATAAACGCCTGCTGACCAGTTGACCTCGTTCGCTGTCACTTCCTGCGACAGCATGACGGGGGCCGCAACGTAATCGATGGCCCGGACGGTTTCCCCCTGCTCGACGCGCCAATAAAACTCGCCCTTCACATACTGCACCACCGCCGGAGCGTCCTGAAAGATCTTGTATTTCCCGCCGTTGTAATTTACATATCCACCCGGGGCGTAAATGCCTGAATCCTCGATCTCGGCCGGATTGACAGGCTCGACGAAATTCCAATGATTGTCTGAATGCACAAGCCAGCGGAATCCGATCGCCGGGTTATAGAGAAGATACTCGTGCCAGTAATAGGTGATCCCTTCGATCGTAACGCTGCGGACGACGGCACCGATGATCTTGAATCTTACATCGCCTGGAAAAGCTCCTTCCATACCGACATCGAGCAGGAACCCCGGCGCGTCTGTCGGCGGTGTAAGGGTCTTGAAATAACTGAGGTTTCCCTGATTTACGTCAAGCAACGAATTGCAGTTCGGGCACGTGACACGCTCGGCTTTGTCCGGCGCGACCAAAGCGAGCGGGCCGCCGCAGTTCGGACAGCCCATTCCCGCGGCAGTTGTCCGACGCGCCTCGCGCTCTGCTGGCCGAGCATCAGCCAGCCCGATGTCGGCAAGCGACACTTGTTGGCCGATGAAAACCCACGGCGGGCTAATGCTGTAATCGATGGTGCCGAACGAATTGTTTTTCCCTGTGAGGTCTGCATATCGAGACCCCTCGTTCGGAACAAGTTGGTACGGGATCTCACCATCTGCAGCGACGGATGTGGCGACGCCTTTTTCGGTAACCTGCAGAGGTGTAGGCGCAGGTATTTCCGGGACGGCCTGACCGATCTGTAATTGATCGAACGCGGGCAGAGTCGCCCCATTTGGGAGCGGCTGGTAAAAGGTTAGATAGAATCGGCCCTGAGCTTCGGCCAGCCAACCGACCCAGCCGTTCGAGAATGTCGCATACCACTCATCCCAGAAGCCGCCCGATTCATGCTTGAGCTGAGCCCGGCCGGTAAGCTCGAAACGATTGCCGTTGAACGCCCCCTTTAATCCGAGCTTCAATGGCGATTGAGATTCCGCGATCTCAGCAACCTTTCCTAAGTCATTTAAGCCGCGATCGGTTCTCGCCACGGCAGATCGGCAATAGGGACAGATGAGGACCAGCGTGGAACCGACCTTGAATTCGATCGGGCCGGCGCAGGAAGGGCAGTTGGCGGAGAGGACACTCATCGATCGCCTCCCGCCGTTCTGAATTGCGGATCGCGGATTGCGGATTGCGGATTCGCGTCCGCTTCATCTCCACGTTCGACTCGTGCAATGAACACACGACCCGCGCCGAGCGCCGATCTGAGCGCTATCATCCAATCCCATTCGGGGCGCGTACGGCAGCAATAGAGGTTGAATGTCGCCGTTCGATGTTCAGGATAGGTGTGGCAGGCTAGGTGCGATTCGGTCAGCGCGACGAGGCCGGTGACACCGCCCTCGCCCGGAAACGTGTGCCAGATAGAGCCAATCGCCTTAAGATCGAGATCGGCTAGCACGCGATCGAAGACCGCGCGAAGCACATGCTCGTCGCGCAGTTTTTCGGGATCACAATCCGCGGCCTCGATCAGCCATTCGGTTCCTACGATCATCTGGGCAAACCTAAATCCACTACGATAAACTTGTCGTGAAAGTTTTGAACATTGGCTCGCGTTCGAGCGTTTTAAGTGCAAGTCCGGGAAGTATGTTGTTAAGAACTATAACCAAAAACACATGTTTTGTCATTTTGATTTGCCTTGCTTTGCCTCTGTTCGGAGCCTGCTCGATGATGTCGTTTAGCGGCTCTGAACCGCCGCCGGTCGACGAGGCGGCATCGCCGTTTGAAAAGCCGGAAGTTGTGGCACGGATTTCGTCCCTCGAGATCACGGAAAGCAGCGGCCTTGCAGTTTCAAAGTGTCAGAAGGATGTGTTTTGGACGCACAACGATTCAGGCGGCGGACCGTTTTTGTATGCATTTGACTCGAGCGGTAAGGGCCTCGGAACGTGGCGTATAAACGGTGTCAGGAATATAGACTGGGAAGACATGGCGACCGTCAAAAGTGGCGACGGCGCGTGTTTCCTGCACATCGGCGAGATCGGTGATAACCAAAGTAGGCGTGATCTGCACGCTATATATCGTGTCGCAGAACCGCGCGTATCGGACGCAACGGCCTCGTCTTCAAAGAAGGACCCTATATCTCTCGACACATTTGATGTTTTGAAGTTCAAATACTCAAATGGTCGCCACAATGCCGAGGCGATGATGGTGCATCCCTCAACACATCACATCTACGTAGTTAGCAAGAATCTTAGCGGGCCCGCCGAGGTGTTCAAGCTCACACCTGTCTTCAATAGCGAAGAGATCCAAAACGCTGATCCTGTCGCTTCGATCTCACTTCCTGCTTTGCCGAATGGGTTCGTGACCGGCGGTGATATTTCGCCGGACGGCAGATCGGTAGTGCTTTGCGATTACTACGTCGGGTATGAACTTGCGCTCCCGGCCGAAGCGAAAGGTTTTGACGATATCTGGACCCAGAAACTCATTACCTTCGACCTCGGACAGCGAGAGATCGGCGAATCCGTGGCCTTCGCC
>DATFEW010000212.1:0-5253 GCA_035250805.1 Pyrinomonadaceae bacterium | reverse complement strand
TGCCGATATGCTTCAGAGCGCGTCATACCGAATTCCCTGGCGGCCTGTTTCATCGCCGCCTTTCTGTCCTCACCCGAAAGCTCAAGTTCCTTCACGCGTTCGGCCAAGGTAGAACCTGTTTGCACTTCGGCCGCACCGCCGCCATCTCCGGCTATGACTAGAACGATCTCGCCTTTCGGTTTTGCGGAGGAGTATCTTTCGGCTAGCTCTGGAAGCGTTCCCGTTATGACATCCTCGTGGAGCTTCGTCAGTTCGCGAACGACGGCAGCGGGGCGGGGGCCGAGCATCTCCGCACAATCCACAAGGGACCTGCCGAGCCTGTGCGGAGATTCGTAGAAGACTAGCGTGGCGGGAATAGTGGCGACCGTATTCAGGCGCTTTCTTCGTTCGCCCTTTCGCGATGGAAGAAAGCCGCCGAAGTACAGAGCGTCGGTCGGCAGTCCGGAAACGATAGCTGCGCTAACAAAGGCAACCGGCCCGGGAACCGGGACAACCGGCACACCCAGGTTTCGAGCCTGCTCAACAAGTCGAAACCCCGGATCACTTATTACCGGTGTCCCGGCATCTGAGACGAGCGCGATCGACTCGCCGTTTGCCAATCTTTCAGCAAGCTCGGCAGCGCGTGAAGCCTCGTTATGCTCGTGATAGCTGACGAGTTTTTTCGAGATGCCGTAGGCATTTAGTAGCTTGGCGGTATGCCGTGTGTCCTCGCACGCGATCAGATCAACGCTCTCGAGGGTTTCGAGAGCGCGTTGAGAAATGTCCTTGAGATTGCCGATCGGTGTAGCGACGAGGTAGAGGGTTCCGGGCATTGTTTCGGGGTTCCGTTCGGAGTTCCAGCTTTAGCTGGCCCGCTGTAAAGATAAGCCTGTTAAAGCAGGAACTCCAAACCGGAATTGGAAACGAAAAAAGCCCGGAACCGATCCGGGCCTTAAAAAGGTTTGTGTATTTTTAGTTAGATCAGAACGGGAACCGTCCATTTCGACCGCCGCCGCGATTGTTGTTCCTGTACGCGTTGGCTACGATACGAAGGTCGTTCTCGATCGCATTCCACTGATAACGAAGGCTTGAATTTCCCCGCAGACTGTTCATCTCACGGTCGATCTGCGAGCCGATGCTCAGCATTCGCTGTGCGGCCTGCTCACCGCGGCTCAGGTCACGGTAGTTGTCCCTTCGGTTGTTACCGCCGCCGTCCACGCGGTTCTCAAACTGGTCTGCCGCTTTACGAAAGTCTTCAGCCAGGCTGCGCAACCGGTTACTGTTGTATCCGCGATTTCCAATTCCACCGCTCAGGATCCCGCCGAGGATGCCGCCGCGATTGCCAAAACGCTCGCGGTCAACTTGTCGTTCGAAGTCACGGCTGCGATCCTTCAGACGCTGTGCCACGCCTTCAAGGTTACCACCGCCGTAAACGCCGCCGGGAAAATTCCCGCGGTTATTGCCGCCATACTGAGCACTTGCAACGGCCGGCAACGCCAAAACCATCAGTGAGAATGCGCTGATCGCGATAATGTTTTTGATCTTGTTCATTTTTGTTCTCCTACTTCCCATTTATCATCGCAATGGTTTCGGCCATTGCCGACCCCCTATCAGCAAGGGTCGTGCCAACGTTTAGCGGAATCGATTAACCCTTTTATAATGAATACTTTAACGGCCCGCACAAAAAAGAAGCACCGCCGATCGTTAGCGGCGATGCTCCATTTCGTCTAGCCGAACGCGTGAGATGGTTTGCGGTTATTTGCTCAAAGCCTTCCCGGCATTCAGTCGGCCGCCGCTGGCGACCTTACCCTGAAGATGGTCGAGCTTGTCCACGCAGCTCAGAAGCTTTTCACGAAGCTTCTGGACCGAAAGATTAGGTGACTGGGAAAGAATAAGTGCGGCTACGCCTGAAACGTGCGGGGTGGCCATGGACGTTCCAGACGCGCCCCGATAATCGTCTTTGAGCCACGTTGAAATGATGTCCTTTCCGGGGGCGGCGATGTGCACGGTCTTGGCGCCGTAATTCGAGAATGAAGCCATCTGGTCCATTCGATCCATTGCCGCGACGCTGACAACATTTGGCAGATCGTAGTTTGAAGGATAGTGCGGACGTTTGTCATTGTCGGTACTCGCATTTCCTGCCGCCGCGACAAACAGGATCCCTGCGTCACCGGCTGCACGGATTGAGTCCTCCAGCGCCTTCGATCGCGAAGTCGAACCCCAGCTTGCGCTGATCACACGAACATTCACGCCTTTTTTCTTTCGATCTATCGCGTAGTTTATCGCTTCAATTGCATTCTTTGTCGAACCAAAACCGCCTCGGCCCAGGAACTTGAGCGGCATTATCTGAACGGTCCAGTTCACACCCGCGATCCCTTCATTATTATCGCCTTCGGCCCCGATGATCCCGGCGCAGTGGGTTCCGTGGCCGTTATCGTCCATCGGGTCACCAATGGTGGCATCCGCGTCGAATCCGTGTTCGTCATTGAATGTTCCGAGCTCATCATCGATGTACTGTGGAAGGTTCTCGGGACGGAGCCAAATGTTCGCGACCAGGTCCTTATGAGTGTAATCGACGCCGCTGTCAAGTACGGCCACCACGACCTTTTGGCTTCCTTGACTGACCAGCCACGCCTTAAGCGCATCAATATCGGCACCGTCTTTACCGCCGTCCTGCCCCTGATTATTCAGGGCCCACTGGTCGCCGAACTGCGGATCGTTGGGTACGCCAGATCCGGGTTCGCGGTGCACGAGGTCCTTACTCAGGCCCTCATTCAGTTGCGGATCGAGGCGAATTTCAAAGTTCGGTTCGGCATACAGAACCTCGTCGCTCATCGCTGCATACTGAGCAGAAATGCTCGCCGGATCGGCGTTGTCAAGGTCGTCGATCGCTACAAGCCCCTCGACAGATTCGATCTCGTCTTCCATCCGGTCATTGAAACGACCGGCGATGCTGCGGATCTCTTCCACGGAGATACCGGGTTTGAACCGAACCAGGACTTCCGGCTCGCTCTCGACGCGCGGACGTTTGGGCGGACGCGGCTTTTTGTCGAGATTCGACGTTTCCTGAATAGCCGGACGCAATCCCGTGCGCCATCGTTGTATCTGACCCAAGACCGCCGCGAACGTAACGATGATCGCTACGATCGTAAAACGTACCCAAAAATTATTGCGATTCATACCTTCTACTCCTGGATATGATAAATGCTATCCGACCTTATGATTCTTACCTTCGAAGTCCTTCAATCGAAGCTGATCTCTATCAGCCCGGTATTCATAATCTTTTCCGCCGGCATTAAGCTTTATGGTCCAGCCGCTTGAGATCATTTGTCCGGCCATTTCGCCCTTTCCCGGCGCCCCGAGGGCCATATCCGGAAAATCAGAATCCGACACTGAACCGCTGCCGATCTCCTTTTCCCCGATCTTTAAACGCTTCGCCAGATCTTTTTTTGCCGCAGAAACCGCGCTTTCCTTAGTAAATCCCATAATTGATCGTTCGTCCTCAATTCTGATACTTCTACGAACTTTAGTCAACGAATGTTCGCAGCGACAGAGTGGCGGCGTTTACCCATCAGGTTCCGAGCGGTCTCAACCACCGCCGGTACTACGAACACCGCGCACGCAAAACCGAGTATCATGCCTGTTATGAATCTGGAGGCATATGTGTTTTCCCAGATATCTAGCACACCAAGCAGCCAGTCAATACCTATTGGGACCAACGACAAAAACAGCCAAATACGGGGCAATGGCTCGACATCATCAACTCGTCTCCAGAGCGGATACGTCGCGATCCCAGCCAACAACCCAAAATAAACGCCGAAGCAGCGGGAGCAGACCGCGACTTGATATCCGAGTACATAAAACGAGCGTTCGGGTTTTTGGTGGCAAATGTAACTAAAGAAGCTATAGATCTGCCTTGCCAAGCCATCCAGGCCGTTTGTGATGAGGAAGGGCGGTGCGACGATAAACGCAAGCCAAATGAGAACTACCCCAAGAGCTATGGCCCAAACGAGCCATGCCTGTGCACGAAACCGGCTTCGCATATCGACCGAGGGGTAATTCTCTGCAAGTTCAGGCATGGACCGCCACAGCTGCCATATCTTCGTCGGGCAGGTCCCCGCAATCGGCACGCAAATACTGGCGCATCTTCGGCTTCAGGGTGGCCAGGAGTTCCTTACGAGTTTTTGTTTTTAGCGGCTTGCCCATGTAGATCTTGCCCATCTTCGCTAGGCGCTTCTCGGACAACGCACTCGAAAACATCAACAGCGGATAGGTGAAGTTGGGGCCGTTCAGTTTGCGCAGCTTATACAGCCAAAGACCGATCGAACCGACCCGCCACGATGTCGGGCCCCACCAACTATACTGCCCGGGCCGTAAGTTCATCTTCCAGCATTTCATCATCAGCTGCCACTGTAACGTGCTGAGCTGTTTCGTTTGAGTGACGCCTTTTTCCATCTCCATCCGCGTATCGTGCAGCGGAGTGAATATCGACGGTATGAGAAATGCGAAAAGGCCGCGTCTTTCCATTTCGTAGATGAGATCGAGTGTTGCCATCACATCCTCGTCATCTTCGTCCGGGTTGCCGACGATCAGTGTCATTGCCGGAAACCAGTTGTTTTCATTCAGCACGCGGAGCCCTTCGAGGACGATGCTAGGCCATTCTTCGATATTGAATGGAACGCCTTTGCTCGGCATTATTTTCTTCGCCATCTTTACCGAACCTGTTTCGAGTCCGATCAGCGGTGCAAGGGCCTTCTTTTCCGGATGCGTACTGAGGTACGGAAAATGGATCGGGCTTTTCGGCAGCAGCAGATCCGAAAGCTCTTTGATCAATATCGGGTCCACCACCGCCGGTGCGATCGTCGAGTGGCTAAGCACGTGCTGTTCGACACCTGGCGTATTGACGATATCGCCGTAGAGATCGAGCAACGCCTCGCGGTTCGGGAAATAGAACGGCGTATCTGTGTGTACCTGGCCCCAAATGAACATGTCTTCCGTCGCAAGGGAGATCTGCTTGTTCCCTTCTCGGACGTTCGCACGCACGGCGCCCATGATCTTGTCTTTTGGAAGGTCGATCTGCGGATTGAGATCGGGCACGCAGAATTTGCAGCGGCGGCCACAGCCGGTCGTCATCTCGACGACGCCGAAGGTCGTTCGCGTATCGGGAAACAGTATTGCTTCACGTTCAACAGGATGCTTAACAGTCAGTTCTCTGGGCAGGTCCTTACCCTTGATCGCACTGGCAAACAGGTCAAGCGTATCCTCCGATTCGCT
>DATFEW010000206.1:0-10225 GCA_035250805.1 Pyrinomonadaceae bacterium | reverse complement strand
TATCGTGCCAATTACAAAGCTCTTCCTCATTCGACACGGGCAGTCTGCGGGAAACGCTGAGGGGCGTTTTGGCGGGCACGGCCCCACGCCGCTTTCTGAGCTTGGACTCAGGCAGGCCCAGGTCACAGCACAGGCCCTATCAAAAGAGGGGATCTCAGCGATCTACTCGAGCGATCTTGATCGAGCAGTTCAGACAGCGGAGTGCCTTGCAGAGTTGATCAATGTTCCTGTAAAAACGACCAAGGCGTTCCGTGAACGGCACGTCGGCGTTCTCGAAGGGCTGACCTTTGACGAATCGAAAGAGAACCATCCAAAAGATTACTACGCTCTGGTCAATAGAAATGTCCATCATGTCATCACACGCGGCGAGAGCTACCGGCATCTTCTAAAACGTGCTACTGGACAACTCTGGGAGGTACTACGCGACCATCAGGGCGAGCGGATCGCGATCTTTTCACACACTGGAGCGATCTGCTTTATGACGCTTCATTTGATGGGCGCCATCCGCCGCGATACAAAGCAGACACCGTGGATCGTCACCTCGAACTGCGGCATCAACCGCTTCGAGATCCGCGGCCGCCGAAACATCCGCGTTCTCGCCCTCAATGACACCCGCCATCTCATCGACATAACCGGCAACGACGCATTCGCTGCCAAATGAGCTGAATTCAAATTGACTTGTAACCTCGTTTGATCTATCAATTAGATACTCAGTAGGTCCCGGGTAATTCATGAAAAGGCTTGTAAGAATACTTGCCGTTTTTCTGTTTTCGATCACGATCACAGATTCTGCTTTCGGCCAGGCCGATGTACGATCTGCCACCGGAATGCCAATACCGATCAACGCTGACGTTATCTGGGGCCAGGTGGAACTTCGCGGCCTACGATCCGATGAAAAGAAGCCGACCGTGGTAGTGTTGCTGATATTTAACGGCGCTCAGTTGGCAACCTCTCAGGCGAATGACAGAGGGTATTACTTCTTTCTTCAGAAGGCTCGTATCGGAGCTCAGCTTGTTGTGAACGTTGACGGAATGGAAAGCGGTCGAGTAATGACCTCCGACGGGGTCGACCGCTATGACCTGGCCGTAAACTGGACCGGCGTCCAGGCGGCAAAAAAAGCAGGTGTGATCTCCGCGAAGAACGCTTACGCATCAAGAAGCAATGCAAACCAAAAGCTGCTTGATAAGGCGATCGATGCCGCAGCGAATAAGAACAATAATGAGGCGATCCGGATCCTGCATTCCCTACTCGCATCCGATCCAAAGGATTTTATTGCCTGGGCAGGGCTTGGATCGTTGTACGTCAGCGAGTCCAAATTGTCCGATGCCGAGAACGCCTACGATCGGGCCCTGGAACTTAATCCGGAGTTTACCGTCGCGTTGTTGAACCTCGGAAGGCTGCACCTGCTAAACAAGTCGTTTGATAAGGCCATCGGGGTGTTGGAAAAAGCTGTTGTTGCCGAGCCAACGTCCGCTGATGCTTTGCATTTGCTGGGTGAGTCCTACCTGCAAGCCAAGCTGGGCTCTAAGGCTGTGCCTGTTCTCAATGAGGCGATCCGGCTCGCTCCGGTTGAGAAGGCGGAGCTCCATTTGCGGCTCGCCGCACTTTACAATGCCGCCGGGTTAAAGGGCCGGGCCGCCGCGGAGTATAAGGTTTTCCTGAGCAAGAAACCAAACCACGCTGAGAAGGACAAACTGGAAAAGTATATTAAAGACAATCAGAAGGAAAATTAAACACGGGCAGAAAAAAGGGGGCGTCCGTGATGGACGTCCCCTTTTTCTATTCGATACATTCCGCTCAATTCAGAACGAGTATCTAAGCCCAAACTGCATCCGCCGCGGAGTGCCTTGAATGCTGCTGAATATCTTTCCGAAATCCGAGGCGGCAGTTCCCGTCTCCGGATCCTGTGGAAGGCCGAACGTCGAACGCGTAAAGTTATCCCCGTTGAAATACTGGATATTCATTACATTGTTCACTTCCCAGCGGAGTGCCAGCTTGTGGCCCTCGCTCCAAGGCATGTCGAACGTCTTCGAAAGGCCAAGATTGACAGTCGAATAACCGGGCAGTCGGAACACATTTCGTTCACCCGTTTCACCCGGCCGCGCGTTTCTGAACGAATTGAACGCCGCCTGCGGGTCGGCCCACATGTTCTGCGTACGGCGGTCGACTTGAACCTCTATCGGAGCGATCCGCGTTCCGGACGATTGCACGTTCCAGTTAGTTGCCCACTGGGCGGCGTCGATCGGCGCCGACACCGGAAGTCCAGTGTTATACCGGATAATCCCGGCAAGCTGCCAACCGCCGATTATCGCATTGACCCAGCCGCTCGCGTCGCTGCCGAAAGCTTTCCCGCGTCCAAACGGAAGCTGCCAAATGAAGTTGGCGTTGATGCTGTGTCGGGTGTCAAAGTCGGACAAAGCATAGTTATCCATTGGCCGCAGCGGATTCAAAATGAACTGCGATCCGTACGACGTACCCGTCTGTAGCCCGGATGCATTGTCCTTCGACTGCGAGAACGTGTAATTGAAATCCCAGGTCAGATCATCTCCGAGCCGCTGACGAAGCGAGATAACAAGCCCGTTATAATCGGACCTTGCCACCGAGCTGAACGACGAAAACGCCGCGTACTGTGGATGGAAAAACATGTTCGGGAATAGTCCCGGGTTGCCAGACAATCCGAACGCTGTTGCGTCGTCGATGATCAACTGAACAAAGGTCCAGTCGAGAATATCGAAACCGTCCCTCGACACAAGCGAATAAATGGCCTGCGTATTATTATTAGCTCCAAACCCGAAATCGTTGTTGAGAACCGCCATTGCGTTCGGAAAGAGATTCTCAAAATAAGGAATCGCTGGTTGAGAGTTAATGGGAACATTGGCTGCACGTGCGTCGTGCAGCATGCCCGCCGCAGTATACCAGTCCATTTTCGAAACCGGATCTACCAGGTTGTTAAGGGCCATCACATCTTGTGCGGCCAGAAGGTTTCGCGCTTTGCGGCCAACGTACGACGCTTCGAGATACATTCCCTTCGGAAGTTGTCGTCCCCACGTCACGTTCCACGAATAATGTGTAGGAGTAGTAATGGTCGCGTCGAGCGACGTTTCGATCCGTTGAGCCTCATCCGCGTCGGTTTCAAACCGCTGGGATGGAGCAGGGATCCCAGGCAAGGAGCGAATATCCTGATTAAAACCCGTAAACTGCGGCGCACAACGCGGAAGGCCCGTCGGCCCAAGGCTTCCGCAATTCGTAATATCATACGTATTAGCCGATATTGTCACCGCAGACGTAAAGCCGATCGGCGAAAGCCCATCGAAACTTACCGCCAATTGACCGCCAAAGTGATCGTTGGTTATTGCGAATCCGCCGCGAATAACCGTGTCACCCTTATTGCCAAACATAAATCGAGCGAACCCACTGTCTCCGAAATAGGGCGACCATGCGGCAGCGAGTCGCGGCTGGAAGTTGTTCCAATCTGTTTCATAGAAGCCGGGCGCGTTGTTTGCCGGGCCCGCCGGAATGAACTGGATCAGATCATTTAGCGGTACGCCTGTTAGCGCCGAAGCCTGCCGCCTCGCAAAGAAATCGCCGAGCGGTTCGTCCGGCACTACCTGGAAGCCCTCTGTCTCGTACACCGGACGGCTGACACCATATCGGAGTCCAAGCGTAAGCGTCAGGTCCGGGCGCACCTTCCAAATGTCCTGAACGTATGCATCGTATTCTTCAGTTGCGAAATTACGATTGGTCGGGGTTCCCGGCGGAAGTACGGACCCGTCGAGGTCGAAAGTAAAGTTGCCGCTATATTGCGAATAACGGCCGATCAAGGCTGTTGCGGCGGCCTGAACCGTATTTCTATCTCCCGGATTGATCGAATAGCCGGCAGCCGTAAAAGCATTAGTCACGACCGCCCCTGACAAGTTGTAGAACGATGGATTTGTGACCGCGTCGTCAAACGCGTTCCCAAAATCTACACGCTGGTTTCGAATGATCCGCACATTACCTCCGAACTGCCATGTGTGGTTTCCTTTGATCCACGTAAAATCATCGGTAATGTTATGGACCGGCGTGACCCGGCTCAGAGTTCGAACAAACGCAAGCGGCGAATAGACGAACCTGAACGAGATGGCGTTATCACTCGAATCACCTTGCTGGCTAAACGCCTGCCTGGTGAACCCGTATCGGAAGTTGTTCACGCGATTGCTTCCGATCGCCCAATCGTGGCCGACCATAAATCCCTTCGGATGCTCCCAAAGTGTTGTGGACGGCGTATCAGGAAAATTCGAAGCACCGGTCAGAATGTCCTGTTGATAATTGAGTCGGGTGTAGAGCGACTGCCTGTCGTTTATTTTGAAATCGAAACGAGCGATGTGCGTATTCTCTTCCGTCGACGTCGGAGCATTAAATCGAAATCCGCCTGTATTTACTCCATCTCCTACAGAAGTGTCATTCGCAGTATATCGTGACGACGCATCAGCAAGTACGTTCATCGCCAGCGGGTTAATGCCGACCTCGGGATAGATCGAGTTGTTCAATTCGGCCAATCCCACGACGCACTGTCCGCCTACACAACTCGGGCCTGTCCCGCTAAAGCGTATTTGACCGAGGCCCAGGTGGGGCAAAGGTACCACGCGAACGACCGAAAGCTGCTGCAATTCACGCTGTCCTTCGTATGTGTAGAAGAAGAAGAACCGGTCCTTTACGATCGGACCGCCGATCGCACCGCCAAACACATCACGTGAAAGGCTCGGCCGCGGGGCCCGCTCGTCGCCAACTGCCGCGGTGCCGTCAAGAACTGCCTGGTCACCAGCTTCGAACCGTCCCGCAGCATTGTTAAAGAAGGTGTTCGCAGAGCCGGCAGTGGGACGGTAAAAATAAAACACGGATCCGTGCCAGTCATTCGTGCCGCTCTTTGTAACCAGCGAGATCTGCGCGCCCGACGATCGGCCCTGATTTGCATTCGGATTCGTCGTCGTGATCCTGAATTCTTCGACAGATTCAGCAGTTGCACGAAGGACGGTTTCTTGCGTGGTCTGAAATTGTTCAGTTCTTCCGCCGTTCTGCTGATCGTTTATATCGATGCCGTCAAGCAGAATGTTTGCCTGATCGCTTCGGCCTCCGGCGACGTAACCTTCGCGCGTAACACCCGGCTGCAAGGTTAGGAGGTCGGCAACCCGTCGCAGGTCCGTCGGTAGCTGAGTGATCTGACGAGGAACAAAGTTATTGCCGAGAGCCGCGTCCTGAGTATTAACGACAGAATCGATGGTGTTCGTCGTGACATCCACCACGGCGGACACATCGCCGGCCTCGAGTTTGCCATTTATTTCGATCGAAGTATCGACAAGAGCCTGGACGTTCGTATTCACCAGTTTCTTAAAACCTGGTGCTTCAACTTCCAGCCGGTACGTTGCAGGAGGAATTCCCGGAAACGAATATGCTCCGTCCTCGCCCGTCGTTACCGTGCGGGAAAAACCGGTCGCGGGATTGGAAATTCTGACCGTCGCGCCCGCTACCGCCGCGTCATTCGGATCGGTAACAATGCCGCTGATCCTTGAAGTTCCGGACTGCGCCAGCAAGGCTCCGGCAAAGGTCAAGATGAACAGCGAGTTCAGTATCAAGTTGATAAATCTCTTTAGCCCTCTATTCAGATTCATGGGGATCCTCCTGTAATAGAATGTCCAAATTCGTGTTATGTCGATAGGTTGGAAAGCTGCTTTTCGTCCATTTAAGGCATTTTTCGTTCCAAACATGGAAAAACTGACGTGACGGGGTTAAATCCGCGTTTTCAGGACGCGAAGAACCCACCATGTGTTAGTTTTTTTGGACGAAATTCAAATTTTTGGGCATTTGGGAACGCATTTATTGTACGCATTTATAAACATCGAGCCAAGCGGCGCAAAAAAAGGGCCTTTCGGTTTACCGAAAGGCCCATCAATAGATCTATCCGATCTCAAGTAAGAAACTTCGTTAAAAATCGTAACGAAGAGCAAACTGGATCTCACGCGGAATGCTTGCCGACGTAGTTATATTGCCGAAAGATCCCGATGTGATCGTTACATTCGGTAGTCCGAAGTGGTTCTTGTTGAACACATTGAAGGCATCCATCCGAAACTGCAACCGGTGGCCCTCCCATGGCATTCTGAAGTTCTTCGCCACACCAAAATCGACATTCCAGAAAGACGGTCCACGCAAAACGTTTCGCGTGCCCATCTCGCCGTGAAGTGGGAGCCGGAAGGCGTTCCGTGCGGCGTCAGTGTCTGCGAAGTAAGTGATGTTCGCTCCGGTCGGATCGATCTCACCGCGAAGGTCATCTTCGCTGCCGATAAACACCGCCGGACTTCCCAGGACGAAAGCAACCGGAAATACCCCGGCCGTGGTCGTTCCCGCACTGAACGGGAGGCCTGACCGGTAGACGAAGATACCGGAGAGCTGCCAGCCACCGATCAGCTGCTCCACCCAGCCCGATGCATTCGAGCCAAATGCCTTTCCGCGTCCGAACGGCAGTTCCCATATGCCGTTAATATTTGCCAAGTGACGAATATCGAAATCCGCAGGTCCATAACCGCGGTCAGGATCCCGCAGGTCCCAGATCAACCCGCCAAACACCGTGTTGGCGACAGACGAGTTGTTGTCCTTCGCATGGGAATAAGTGTAGTTAACGTCAAATTGGAATCCGTTCGAAAACCGCTTCTGCAAGCTAATAAGCAGTCCGTCGTAACGTGATTTGCCTTCGTTCGCAATGATCACATTTGATGCAAACTGCGAGCTCAGGCCAACGTTGTTACGCAGGAACCCGTTCGACTGCAGAATCGACATCAAATCTGCCGTTCCGCCGATATTTACCAGGTTCCTTAAAGTGGCGTTGCTCGCATAAAACCGAGAACACGTCACACCGAGAACCGCTGTACAAGGTGCTCCGAAAGCCAGGGCACCCTGATTCTCGATCCACGGTTGAACAGTAACGTTCGCGCCCGTGACACCGGCCCGCACTTCTGCCTGAAGGGCGTTAAGTGCCGTAAGCATGAGCTGGCCCGATGCCGGATCCCTGAAGTCGAGGACCTGGGACGGGTCGACCTGCGTTAGCAACTTTCGGCCTTGCCGTCCGACGTACGAAACGTCGAGCAGCATTTCGCCCGGAAGCTCGCGCTGAAAGCCGATACTCCATTGATACGAGTATGGAACTTCGAAGTTTTGAGAGATCGCGTAGTTCGCCTCGTTCCACCCTACCGGTGAGCCTCCTTCAACAAACGGCGTGAAGGGTCTGGTTATGGTCGGGGGAGTATTGAAGATCGGCGACGTGTTGATACTAGTGAATCGGACGTCGGTCGCCAGATTACCCGATGTCCGAGTTGTTGCCGAGTTATCGAACAGGTACGTAACCTGGTCTTGGATGAAAGTAAGGGCGCCGCCTACACGTTCGTACTGCAACGAGGCACCACCTCGAATGACGGTCTTTCTGTCGCCAAAGATCCGGCGGCCAAATCCGTCGCTGAATGAGGGCGTCCATGCAAACCCGATCCTTGGAGCAAAGTTGTTCCAATCCGGTTCATAATACGGACGGCTGTTGTTTGCTTTACCGATCAGGTCGTATGTAACGAAGGGTTCGGCAGCGTCGCCTGCAATACCAGCCGCCGCGTTGGCCACCCTAAGATCAAATATTTCCTGCCAGTCTCTATCATGGGCCGCCTGAAAGCCGTTTACCTCGTAGGGCGGCTCATAATACTGCCAGCGGACACCGAGATTAAGCGTGAAATCAGGGCTGATCCTCCAGTTATCCTGAACATAAAACTCATACTCGTTGTACCGGAACTCGCGGGCTTTTCCTGTGGCCAGTGGCAGCGGCTCACCCGTGGGGGTGTAATTGAAATTCGTTGCCACCTGTGAAATGCGGCCGAGAACGGTTGTGAACGCAGTATCGTAGATAGTGCTCGACGTAGTTCCCGCCAAAATGTTGCCCGGACGAGACGTAGCGGGCAATGCCGTCAGGTTACCCCCCAGGCCCAGAGCGACAAAGTTAAAGTCGTTTACCAGCCCCGATTGTGAACGAATAGGCTTCCACTGACCGCCAAAAAAGATGTTATGGTTGCCAACCGTCCAAGTCGAGTCGTTCCTGATCGTCGGAGTATCGACGGTACGATCCTGGCTGCTGATCCCGGCGAACGGTGCGGTTAAACCGCCGAACGTCCAGGTTTGCGGCGAGGCCGGGCCGAACAGGGTTGGAAAGTCCAATCCCGAATGGCTGTTACCGATCGTGAGTTGGTTGAAAAAGTTATTCGAGACCGCCCAGCTGTGGCCCCCCGCCACTGCCCAGTCACGGACGATTATCTGCGACGGTTCGGGATCACCCGGGAACTGCGCCGCTACGGTGTTGACCGTATCGGTTTGTATGCGCCGCGCGATATTGAACCGGAAAAACACCTTATGACTGTTATTCAGGTTGGCATCGAACCTCGTGGTGTAAGTGTTGTCGGCCCGATGAACAGGAGCATTAAACCTGTGCCCGCCGGTATTAACGCCGTCACCCAAGGTCAGATCATTCGCCTCTGGATACCGTGAATTAATGAAATTCAACAGGTTTGCATTCGCACCGATGCCTGCTGGATCCAGCGCGGCGACCTCGGCCGGTGTCAGGATCGTTATGCAGCCCGGGGTCGTATTCAATCGGCTTGCAGACGTGCAGCCGGCATTGTTATTGATGTAAGCAACGCTGCCGTTCCTTACATGAGCGAGCGGTACCGTGCGTGCATAGGAAATACCCGAGGCATCGCGTCGCCCTTCGTAATCGAAGAAGAAAAACAGCTTGTCACGGAAGGTGCGCCAGAAGGGAGCATCCGTCGGCTGTTCGCCAAACAGCGGAAGCATCACTGGGCCGCCAAGGCTTCCGCCGAACTGATTGCGGTTGAGTTTCGGCCGTTCCACGCCAGCTCGATTATTAAAAAAGCTGTTGGCCGCAAATGCATCGTTACGGTTGTATTCACGAAGCGAACCGTGAAAATCGTTGGTGCCGCTCTTGGTGACGATCTGTATTTGCCCGCCGGCACTGCGTCCTTCCGAAGCAGACGGATTGGTGCTTACCGCGCGGAACTCCTGGATCGAATCGATAGGTGCATTACCTACCGTGGCAGCGAATTGACCTGTTGCCTGGTCGTTCGCGTCTATTCCATCTACAGTGATGTTGCTCTGATCGGCACGGGCGCCTGTGACCGACCCGACACGATTCGTCGTCCCAGTACCGACGTTGTTTCCGATAACACCCGGCTGAAGCCCGATCAGGGCGGCCGGCGAGCTGCGGATCTGGATGGGCAATTCCTTCAGCTGCCGTGTATCGATCACGTTTCCAATACTGGCGTCTGTCGTATTGAGGGTGTCTCCTGCACTGGTCGCAACAACATCGACCGTCGCACTTACGTCGCCGGCGGTGAGCGTGGCGTCATATGTTTCGGTCTTTGCCACGCCAAGAGTGACGTTACTGATCACAAGCCTTTGAAATCCCGGACCTGTAATCGTGATCGTGTATTGTTCACCAGGTGGAACATTTGGGAACGAGTATTGTCCCCGATCATTCGTTGTCGTAGTCAATTCCCGATCCGTTTTTGTGTCCTTTAGAACCACCGTCGCCCCTGTGACGACCGCGCCGTTCGGGTCCGTCACGATACCCGTGACGCCCGATGTGGATTGCGCAAAAGTACTAAATGAAAAGAGCGTAAGAAAGGCAAGTAGCGGAAAAATCCGCAATTTAAAGAACGCCTTCATTTTCTAAAACCTCCATTCGCAGCTAAAAGACCTGCGATAGTCTTGAATGCCCGTACCGATGGTCGGTACAACAAGAAAATTCAATTTCTTGAATTTAAAACGTTAAGAGTCCAACAAAATGTGTTCTGTTGAACACACACCCAGCAAAGGTAGGCATTTTCTGTTCCGCAGAAATAATTCGTTTAAATTTTCGGTTTGAGAGGGTTATCAGGATACACGAGGGGCTTGGTCGCGGGAAATGGACCTTCAATCGCATACCGTAAATTCATTTTTTTGAAAATTCACGGCTGCTTTATCCAAATTTTTGATGCATCGGTAGTGATAAAGGGTGTCCAAAGTGTTCAATATTTCGAACACGCGATCATTTTGATTTGGAAGTGAGGAATTCGAACGCGGCTTTCGCTGCTGTCGCACCCATTCCAACCGCGGTAGCGATAGTAGGTGAGGTCGGATTGGCGACATCGCCCGCTAGGAATAC